>JAAHGS010000189.1 GCA_010692645.1 Symploca sp. SIO2E9 | reverse complement strand
CGTCTCCCCGTCTCCCCCTCTCCCCCTCTCCCCATCTCCTGCTGCTAGATTGATTTGGAAGTACCTTATTGGTAATTAGCTTCCCAAGCTAAAACAAGTAGAGCATTCAAGATAGCGGCAGCAACAGCTGAACCACCTTTGCGACTTTCGACGCGAATCTGGGGTACTACTGTTTGTGCCAAGGCAATTTTTGACTCTAAAACTGAGATAAATCCCACCGGCGCACCAATAACTAAAGCTGGTTGTATAGGTGCGGTTGCTAAATAAGTGCACAAAGCCCGTAGAGCAGTAGGGGCATTGCCAATCACAAAAATAGCGCCGGGGAATTTCTCATAGCATTTGATTAAGCCTGTTTCTGTACGTGTTTTCCCC
Source organism: Symploca sp. SIO2E9 (assembly GCA_010692645.1). Taxonomy (GTDB): domain Bacteria; phylum Cyanobacteriota; class Cyanobacteriia; order Cyanobacteriales; family Coleofasciculaceae; genus SIO3C6. Next base: position 12,485 of record JAAHGS010000189.1, on the reverse strand, counting down.
GGTAGTGGCGCGGGAGCTTGTTCTACTGCCGCAATCAGAGTGTTGTTGAAGGTTTTTGCTACCATACCAGCTACCCCCTGTTTGACCATACCGACATCTGTAATAATCGGTATCTGGCTTTGAAGAGCGATGATGCCGGATTCGATCGCACCCTGACTAAAGCAAAGCAATTTGGCAAATTCAAAATCGGCGGTACTATGGATAACTCGCCGCACGATAGCATATTCAGCTGAGCTGAAATTGTGTTTGCCAATTTCTTTGTCAATTACGGCAAAGCTCTGCTCCAAAATCGGATCCATGGGCAAGCTCATCACTGAAAATTTAAAACTCCAAGAAAGGCCAGTCTGGTTGGCGGTAGTAGTGAATCATATCATCGAATTTGCGTAATTGTGCCTGCTTAATACAGATAGTAGGTGTTGGTGTACTTAGCGATCGCTGGTTTAATTCCGATAAGATACTACTTAGACGCTCACAATCTAGTTGCGGTGAAATCTCACCAAAATACCCCAGTGTAACGTGAGCAGTAAAATGATATTGCTGTTCGAGACCTAGGGCAATTAGATCTCGATTTTGATAAATAAACCGACGCAATTGCACTGTTCGCTCGTAAGAGTTTTCATCTTTGGGTGTCAAGCACACACTGATAGCGCGAGGCATAACCATGAGACCCACTAGTTCCCAGAAAAGGGGATAATTAGCTTGAAACTTATCTGCATAAGGTCGAAAGCAATCTCCTATGCAGGTTTGGAGTTGTTCCTCGAAATTGGGATTTTCGCCCTTGGCATCAAGGTAAGCACTATCCCAAATTAAATCAGCTAGAGTCAAATGAAAGCTCTCGGGAGGCACAGGTACAATCAAGCCAGCGTCTGTTTCTTGCAGTAGCTGTTCTTGGATTTCTTTGAGCTTAGTGTAGAAATCTCTATTTTCGTCATCTTCCTCCCATGGTGGTGTGATCACAGTGTAACCTGGAAAGGATGACGCCTGGAAGCTGCCATCTGGGAGATGCTCGAACTTTGGTGACTCCTGGATGTGCTGTAACTGCGATAGATAGGTTTCTGGCAGCGCCTGCCGTGTCACCCGATTTAGATAGGTTTGATAGTTATCGTCCAAGCTTGATCCTCTCCTACTGTTGAATTTTATTTCAAGATCATGACTGCTCAAGTAATATGATGCCAAAAGCCGATAGGAGTGGTTGTTATCTAATACTCATGAGCCAAGGACAAGTTTACTTCTATTGGGGAGAAGATGACTTTGCTATAGCCCAAGCAATTGAGGAACTGCGTAAATCAGTACTCGACCCCAACTGGGCTAGCTTTAACTATGATAAAATCCCCCCTACAGAAACCAACGCAGTTATTCTGGCGCTAAATCAGGTGATGACCCCTCCCTTTGGCATCGGCGGTCGTCTAGTATGGTTGGTAGACACAACCCTATCCCAGCAATGTTCAGAAAATTTGCTATCTGAACTCAAGCGTACTCTACCAGCTCTTCCTCAACAATCTGTTTTACTCTTAACTAGCTGCAATCGACCAGATAGGCGTCTAAAATCAACTAAACTGTTACAAAAGTACGCTCAGATCCGGGAATTTTCTCTAATTCCTCCTTGGAAAACCGAACAATTGCTCAAACGTGTGCAATCTACTGCCAAAGAATTTGGTGTCAAACTAACCCCAGCAGGTGCTGAACTCTTAACAGAGTCAGTTGGCAATGATACTAGGCAATTATTTAACGAACTGGAAAAATTGCGAATCTATGCTGGTGATATTACCAAACCTTTAGAAGCAGCAACTGTTGCCACTTTAGTAACATCAAATACTCAAAATAGCTTACAACTGGCAGCCGCAATTCGCCAAGGGGAAGGGGACAAGGCTTTGGAGTTGGTTGCCGATTTGATTAATAAAAATGAACCAGCTTTGAGGATAGTTGCTACTTTAATTGGTCAGTTTCGCACCTGGTTATGGGTAAAGCTGATGGTAAGTGAGGGAGAACGTGATCAAAAGTTGATTGCTACTGCTGCTCAAGTTAGCAATCCCAAACGAATTTATTTTCTCACCAGAGAAGTAGAGTCTCTTTCCATGAGACAATTAACCTCAACACTGGGAGTACTACTGGAATTAGAAGTCAACCTCAAAAGAGGTGCAGATCCCCTTTCAACCCTGCAAACCAAGACTATACAACTTTGCCAAATCTGCCTCCATAATAATTATGCTAGAAAGAGAAGGTACTAAAGGTAAAAGACTGGCATAATCTGGACAAGTAATTTATTTTTTGACTGAATTTTTATAAAGTTGAGGAACTTTTGACCAAGGAAATAGTTCAGAACCAACTAGCCGTTAGCCGTTTATTCAGTCATCCTTTTAATCTTATAAGCCGATGATAACTTCCTACCGTTTTCGACCTTACTTGCACCGCATCTGGTTAAAATCATTTCTGGTTGTGGGATTTACTGCTATTGGCTGGTTCTCTGGAATTACACTTGAGCCATCTCAACACTTACCACAACTGGTTCTTGGTACTTTGACCAAGGCTCAACCAACCCCAACACCCTCAAATTTAGCACCTGTAACTACAGCTGAAATCAACAATTATGCCCTAGCTGTATTGAAAATGGAGCCGTTACGCCAATCTGCCTATCAAAGCATTAAAGAACTCATTGGCCCCAATGAACAGATGCCCGATATTACTTGCCATAACCTCGAAAGCATAAATTCACTATCTACCGAAGTTAAAGAAATCGCTCAAAACTATTGCAAAAAATCATCAGAAATTGTAAAAACCTATTTTCCAGAAGGAGAGGCTGTTCGCTTCAACGAAATTACAATTCTCATCGAAGAGAATCAGAACTTAAGAGAACAGATCCGCGCCACACTGCTTCTTCTTCAAGAATAGACTTTTGACTTAAGATTAGGGGGGTATTTTCAATGATTGAACAATTCCATGTACTCCTATATATAGCAACGGACATGTCGGTTAGGACATCGTATTTTGATTTAAAGGGAACAGAGAACAGGGAGCAGGGAACAGGGAGCAGGGAACAAAAAACAACAGGTAACAAGGAAGTGTCCTAACAGCTGTGGCAACTGCTATATTATTGAGTATTAACCCCTTATTGAGTTTTGTGTCAACCTTATTCAACCTACGTAATGGCGTTTAAAGCCAGATTCTTCCCTAGAAAACCATCAATTGTCAAATTTCTATCTACCATAGGTTGGCTTGCCGCTATGGTTCCAATTTGGGCTGGATGTTCTTCAGAAGCTGTGTATGAGCCTCCAACCCCTATCCCCACCTTGTCAGCAGTTAGCAATCAAGAAGTTGAAAATTACTCGAAAGCTGTTCTAGCTATAGAGCAAAGACGTCAAACTGCCGCTAAAGATATTCTCGAAACAACCGAACTCCAGACAGTTCCTGATATTAACTGCACTCAAAGCGAAACTATTGAGGTACTTGAGGGCACTGTCCAAGAGATTGCTGTACAATACTGCAATGACTCAAAAAAGGTTATTGAAGATACTGAGGACTTGACAATAGACCTGTTTAATTCGATCAGCTCAACTGCTCAATTCGATCAGAATTTACAAGTACGAATTCAGAATGAATTGATTCGCCTCCAACAGTAACATTTTGCGATGCTGACCTTGACACAACGCTTAGAAGCTGGTATAAGGGCAACAGTAAGTTTTACTGTCTCCCTAACAGCACAGGAGCGCACTCGAACACGTCACCGTTACCAGGCACCTGATGGTCAACACTTATATCTGCGCCTACCCAGAGGGACTATACTACATCAAGGAGATTTACTGCAATCTGAACTTGGCGAAGTTATAGTTGGCATTGCCGCTAAACCTGAACCTGTATTAAGAGTGAGTGCCAGGCATGCAGTTGATTTGCTGCGAGCAGCTTATCATCTGGGTAATCGCCATGTGCCACTACAGGTTACTCCCAACTATTTGAGACTTTCTCGAGATCCAGTTTTACAATCAATGTTGGAACAATTAGGAATGGAAGTACAAGAAGAAGTCGCACCCTTTGAGCCTGAAATTGGTGCTTACAGATATGGTCATTCTTGAGATGGGGATAAATAGAAGCTTTGCCTAAGTCATTACTTATCACTGATAGCACTTCTCAAATTGGTGAGAGACAAATTTATTGGTTTTAGGGAGCAGGGAGTAGGGAGCAGGGAGTAGGGAGCAGAACTAGGTGTATCTCAGTTATTCGAGAAACGCTATATCACTTATTACTTATTACTTATTACTTATTACTTATTACTTATTACCAATGTTCAACGATTTAACTTTATTACGTCTGTTGCAACTAGCTAGCCCAGTGTTACCAGTCGGTGCCTATAGTTATTCAGATGGTTTGGAGACGTTGGTTGAAGTTGGTGTAATTAAAAACCAGAATAACTTGTTGCATTGGCTAGAGCAAGAGTTACGTTATGGGGGGATTCGTTTAGAGACAGCAGTGATGGTGCGAGCTTATAGTTGCGCCAGCAATAGTGATTTTCAGAGTTTGACCTACTGGAATGCTTGGCTGAGTGCTGCTAAGGAAACTAAAGAGTTGCGTGAGCAGAGTTGGCAGATGGGTGGTTCTCTGATAGGGTTGCTTGTAGATTTAGAACAGCAGCGGAAGAGCCCAATAGAAAAACTTGCATCTGCTGTCGGTTATCCTTGCAATTATGGTGTCGCTTTTGGAATTGGAGCTGCTTACTGGCGGATTGAATTGCAAGCAGCTGTTTTAGGTTATCTGCATAGTTGGGCCTCAAATTTAATTGGAGCTGCAGTTAAATTAATTCCTCTTGGTCAAACTGTTGGTCAAAAATTATTATTTGAACTCAATACTAGTCTTTCCGCTGCTGCCGAAGAAATTTTAGTTTTAGAGGATGAGCAATTAAGTAATTGTGGTTGGGGATTATCCCTGGCAAGTATGGCTCATGAAAATCAGTACACGCGATTATTTCGCAGTTAGCCCTGGCTTAATTTACTTTTTTATCAAAAACTTATTTGTTTGTAGTTAATCTACCTAGCGCATAATTGGGCTGCCATGATGGTGGATTAAATATAGCGCTACGCGCAAGGCAGGAGGCAGTAGGCAGGAGGTTATTAAAGACGCGGGGACACGGAGACACGGAGACACGGAGACAAATTGGATGGGGATTTGACCCCAACCAATTTTAGGCACCGTATAGACGGTGGGGTATTTGACCCATATTAATTTCGATAAAAATCCTCTCCCCCTCTCCCCATCCCCTCCTCTCCTTCCTTAATCCAACCTACTTCCTAGTTATTTGAACTCTGGTTATTGGGATGACTCTTTTTAGATTGACATGGTTTTGTTAGCAACCAAGCAATTAACCAAGCAATTCCTCCTGCTACTAATCCAGCAACAATACTGAAAAAAACTAATACAGTGAAGGGATGTATTGGGTGATCGTGAAATTTAATAACATTCCATTTAATTGGATTTTGTTCTGTTATTTGACCAGAGCTAGAGGCAACAATTCCTCCTACTGTCACTCCAGCACTAGCTACACAAATAGTTAGTTGTAGTTGACGATCGCTTTCTTTTTCTCTGTCTTCTCGTTTGCGATCGCGTTCTGCTTGATCTATTGCTACGATACCACGAATTGAGTTAATCGCTTTTTCTAGTAAACTGGAGCCTTGGACGAAGTAACCAAAATCTGCTTGAATTTGCTCTTGGAAAGTGAGGCAGTTTTTCTGAGCAAAGGTTTCTAAAAAACTTAGGTCAGGTTCCGATTCTGATTCTGCTTGTAACTCATTTCTGAGGGTTTGCAGTTTTGTCTGGTAATTGGCTGTATGGATAATGATGCTATTTTTGCGAAAGCCTAAGTCCTGTAAGAGATTGTTATACTCTACGCTTTGGACAATAAGTTTTTTAAGTTGTTGTTTAAGCTGTTGTAAATCTTGCTCAGTCAGGGTATCTTCTGGGGATAGTTTCTTAATTGTTTGAGTTGTTAAGCGCTCAATTACTTGATATTCGTTACGAGTATACTTGTATGTATAGCGGCTATTACGGAATTCGGCAATTATTTTATTGCGATAATACAGTAGCTCAATGATTGGTTCGTAATAAAAATCCTCAAACTTCTTAAAAGATGCATAGTCAGTCCAGAAGCACACTAAGATGTGGTAGTGGTTTTTAGTGTAATTGAAATTTTCATATTCAAATATTGGACTATTAAATAATTGACCTTGACTAGAAAATGAAGGACGTTTACCCTTGGGGATAAATTCCTTAATGCATTGATCAGCTAGTTTTCTCCAAAACTGCTCGCCTGCCTGCTTTTGTTCGTCACTTAGCCAAGCTGTAATGATTAAAGTTTGTCCTAAACTACTGCCAATTTCCTCAGGTAATAGGCAATAATCAGGATTAAATTCCTCTAGTATCGAGATGTCGGCTACTGGTATCCTAGATAGGTTTTCTGGTTGCACTTCCGGATAGCCAATGGTTAAACCAAATCCGTAGCTATCGTAAAATTGAATAGGAAGAACAAACCCATCTAAGGTTAAATCTTTCTGGTCGAAAGTAATGATGGGCTTAATCTCAAGCAAGATATCATTAGGTTTATTGCCTTTGATTAAGTCATAACGACATTCTTCTGGATGAGGTGGTTTTAATTCTAGCTGTTCTTTTATGTGGAACTTTTCAAAAATTCCACGGCATTGCTCCCAAAGTAAGTCAGGATTTTTAACACCAGAACCTGGAACAGACTCTAGGGTTCTGAATAGATGGAAAGCGAATAGATGTACTTGAGGTGCATATAATTGCAAATTCATGTATCACCTTTGATGAGAGTTAGATTGAGGTTACTTTTGATTTGGTTTATTCTCCTCAACTTTCTCTTTCACTGTCTCCTTAATCTCTCTAACTTTATCCTGGAGACCTTCTCTCGATATATTTGTGATAATTCCTCCTTGATCAACGTCTCTTTTTTTGGGTTCCCGGTCAATATCCTCATTAAACTCAACCGCAGATTTAAACTTAGGTCTCAGGTGAGAATAGTCCTCACACCAATCAACAATAGCATCAGCAATAGGGTTAAACTGATCATTACCTAATTGACTGAGAGTCTGTTCCAGTTTAGGTAAGCCTTGTAAAGCTTCTTCGTCAAAATTTTGCCAATCCTGTATGAATTGGTGGAAGGTGAGAATAGTTGTCTTGTAATCCATGGGTAATGTTCTCCTTAAGTTAATTGTTATCGCAGTTTTCGGGCTTGATGAAGTCAAACACCTCTTAGTTATTGGATAAAAGTTAGTCTAGAAGAATAATTTATCCTCATCTCCCGGGTGAGCGAAATTTTGGCTGGAATTTCAATTCTCCGCGTCTCCGCGTCTCCGCGTCTCCGCGTCTGCTTACTCGTTCCCCCACTCTTTTTTTCGTTCACCCTCATCTCCCCATCTCCCCATCTCCCCATCTCCCCCTCTCCATTCATCTTGAAAAGCGCTATAGTCATTATTGTCCAATCGCACAGAAACCAGTCCAGTTTTTAGGTTCTACAAAGGGATATTTTTCAGAAATCTTGAGATAACGATTAATTTGTCTAAGACATTCTGTTTCTAAATTTAGTGGTTTCAGCCAGTCTTCAAATTCTTCCTTGGTAACATCCCGTAACCATCCTTGAGCTTGATTGAGTGCTGTTGCTATCGAGATTTGGTTTAGGGATACTGCCGAGGATGACTTAATTTGCTCAATAATGTTCTGGTAAAACTTAATCATCAGAAAAGCAGTAGCACGATCATCAACAGCCCAGAGACTAGCAACTATACTAGGACTGCCAGCTACCAAGAAACCACTAGGTAAGCCAATATACTCATCTGTAAAACTGTTGAAGTCAGTTAAAGCCGTTTCGCAGGCGGAGAGGGTAACGAGACGACAGGGACGTACATCGAGAGTAAAGATTTCCTCTAAAAGAATAGATTTTTCTCTGTCAATCCAGCTTTCATCTGAGACTTGGAGATAGCGGGTTTTATTTGCTTCCGATTGTTCTAGATTGGAAGCATTAGCACCATTTAGTGCCAGGGTAGAGCGGAGAGGAAATTTAAAATCAAAGTAACCATGACCAGCAAAGTGGATAAAATTGGCTAAGCGCAATTGTTCCTTGGTGTCTTTTCTATCCCAGACTTCTTTAGTTGCCTGTTTTTCTTGGAGAATCTTGGCTTGTGGCTCAAAATAGCCTTTAATTGCTTCCACCTCTGCTTTAGCAAAGTTGAGGTCTTCTGTGGGGTTTTGGATAGCAAATAAACGTTTGTCAGTGACTGGCAGAGATTGAGGTTCGCTGCAACGCTTTTTACTCAACTCCAATAATTGACAGCTAGGGGCATAGCGCACACCTTGAGGATATAAATCTAACAGATAGGAAGCTCTCGCCTTTAAAGCATGGAGAGGGAATAGATGTAGATAGCGATGGGGAATGAGAATCAGTTGCTTGCATTCTTTTGGTACTTTTGAGATAATCTCATCTATATCTAGGATTGTGCCTAATTTTGTGAGGCGACTGCTAAGTTTCTCACTCCACCCTCTTTTATCCCCTCTATAATCCTGTAGATACTCCTGTTGCCATCGCTCCAACTCTCGCAGTTGCTCAGAGGAAGATTGCCAAGCATAGGGTTGGCTGTGGTGACTAATGAGGAAGGTATAGAATTGTTCTTCAGTAAGAAACCACTCAATGACTGCAGTGTGTTCATCAAGCTGAGCCAGAATCTCCTGATAGCGAATAGGTTGAACTGCTTGAGTCAGAGCATAGGCTGGATCTAATAGGAGAATTTCCTCTAGTACCTCGTCAAATTGGTTTTGTAAATCCTCTAACTCTTCCCGCAAGCGTTGAGCATAAATTTGCTTAGGATTACTCTGTTGTTCCTCTGATTCTGTGCCAAGACTATCCGAATTTGGCTCTAGCTTCTCTGGCTGACTTTCTGACTGTGATTCTTCAAAAATTTCTAACTCGATTGAAAAACCCTGAGAATCACGCTGAAGTTTAGTAACTTCAAGTCGGAAACCTTCACCCAGATTATCTAGCTGCTGTTGTCTATCGGTGATTTTCTCTTTCAGCCTATCTAATTTTTTAATAGTGCTTTGGCGAATTTCCTCACCCTTGGGTTTGAGTTGCTCGTCACTGTCAGCAAAAATTTGGACGAGATTACGAGCTTTACTACGCTCGACATATTCTATCGCCAAATCCGGTCGCTGATTATTGAGGCAAGCAGGTACTACCTTGGTATAGACATCTATTGCCTCTTCCATAATCTCTTGACGCCGTTGGTTAGTGCTTACCCAACTGCAGCTAGTTTCCACTGCTTCAATGGCAGCCCTGTAACCCTCTATCGCTTCTGACCATTTTTCCACTTTAAAGGCAAAATGACCAAAAATATGGGATTCAAGCCCCGTCCTTCTAGGACGGCTTTTTGTGGGAGCCATATTGATAAACAATGGGATTGATGTAGAATATTTTTAGCGGTAATGCGCACATACAAAAGGCGAAGTAGGTCTAGCGGACAACTTCTGATCCGGAACCCTGGTAGCATAAATCCTAGATCTTGTATAAATGAGGAAGTCGTTAAGGCGAGAACTCGAAAAACATCGCTTCAAACGCCGCCGGACAGTCGGTGTATGCTTTCTGAGGGCAAGTTCATAAGAATCCCCGTGTTCGCGTAGCGTGCCCGAAGGGCTTAGAAAGAATCCTCGTTGCTCTACTCGCGAGGAGTGTCAACAAAATCTCTACCAGCTTTAACCCTTCTCAGGGGAAAGGCGGTAGGTTGGAAAATTTCTAAGCAGGAGCTGAAATGGGTAAATGCTTCTTTAATCTGGTTAAGATCACCGTAAGCATTGCCCAGATTATGTTGAGTTAACGCCCAATTTTCAGGAAGCGCCTCACGGGTACGAACTTCTAGGGAGGTTTTTAAAAAGGAAATTGCTTGCTCACTTTCCCCTGCTTCCCGATAGGCATAGCCTAGATTATTTTGGGTATTTGCCCAATCTTCAGGAAAAGCCTCACGGGTATAAACTTCTAAGGAATTCTGGTAAGCTGCGATCGCTACCTCAAATTGCTCTGTCTCAGTGTAAACATTGCCCAGATTATTTTGGATCCTTGCCCACTTTTCAGGAAGCGCCTCACGGGTATAAACTTCTAAGGAATTCTGGTAAGCTGCGATCGCTTGCTCAAATTGTTCTGAATGCCAGTAAGCATTGCCCAGATTCATTTGAGTCATTGCCCAATCTTCAGAAAATGCCTCACGGGTACGGACTTTCAAGGCAGCTTGGTAACAGGAGATTGCATGTTTAAGGTTTTCTTGGCGATCGCCCCGTATCCTATTAATATAGTAACTACCCAGATAATTTTGGAATATAGCCCAAAGGTAAGGGGAAGTGTGGCGAGTATAAAACTTGCTTAGAACCTCATCGCCAGCGATCGCAATTTCAATGTTACAAAGAAGTAAGCTGCATCCCACGTCTTTTAAGCGTGGGATGTAGCGTTAAGGCTTTCAAGCCGCGTTAGATGTTTGGTTGATCCTCGATTGTAGACATACTATCATTATTAAAAGGGTTGGGAGTTCAACCCTAGGCGTAGGAGATGTTAGACAGGCTGTGCCTGCAATCTCTGCTTGATGCCTGAATCCCACGAATTGAATTCGTGGGAGTGGCTCAATAGCTCTGTTGCCCCTAGGGAAGTCGTCAATAAAGTAACTAAACCCAAAAAGTTTACTTACCAGGATTCCTCGTTGTCTTCCCTTGGAATTTTCTAGTTTCAGCTCAGCATCTTTGCGCACCACTTGAGCAAAGTTATCGTTGAGCTTATCCTGGTTTTCTGCAAACAGCCGATAAAGCTTTTTCCGGTTTCCTTTCCCAGCTTCTTTCAAAAGTTGCTCAAACAACTTGCGATAAGTGGTGCCTTTATTTTCTTGTGGTGCAAAGCCCTTGCCACTAGTCATGCCATTGAGTAGTCCAAACTTGCCCTCATTCTCCATAATGACTTCTGGATTTCTCAATGGCAATCCGGAGGGTTTGGGTGGGGGATGGCTCGGGGGGATGGGGAGATGGGGAGATGGGGAGAGGGGGAGACGGGGAGATGATTTTGATGAACCTTCTGCCTTCTGCCTTCTGCCTTCTGCCTCCTGCCTTTCCTGGGGAGATGGAAAAAAAAATTGATACGAAAGTTATCTAATATCAGATATCAGAGTATAGTTACCTGCTCCCTTACATAATCTACTTATTGGTTTCGAGTCAATCTAACTAGCGCATAATTGGACTGCCATGATGATGAACTAAATACCATTTTTGTGCCATTTTTTGGAACAAGTTAGTTGCGATCGATTGTGCTTTTAGTTTCCTGCCTCGGCTTGACTGCAACACTATTTCTCGAACGACTACATAGGCAAGGGCTTGGTCAATTTCTGCCTTGATAATTTCTATATCTATTTCCACCGAATCAGTATTCCGAAAGATAGATTCCCAGGAGGCTTGAATCGCCTCCCATCCCATAAGCACTTGACTACCAGGGTGAATACACAAACTGGTTGAGCCTTGCCACCACAGAAGGCTCATGCTAGAGAGATCCTGATTGGAGAAGGCACGGTAAAAGTCAACATTTGCGGCTAAAACCGCTTCTTTATCTGATAAATCAGTCATAAGAAGATTTAAAAACTGTTGATTTCTATTTATAGCGTTTCTCGAATAACTGAGATACACCTAGTTCTGTTCCCTGCTTCCTGCTCCCTACTCCCTGCTCCCTAAAACCAAGAAGTTTGTATCTCACCAATTTGAGAAGTGCTATAGATTTTAAATCCTATAATAAATTAGGGCTAATCAAAGCTGTTAATTTTTGCTTACCAACAGGGAGTAATGATATGACCGATGCCAGAAACGTTCTCGGAGGTAAACTTGAGATTTGCTGTACATCTCCACTAACTGGCTTCTATCGAGATGGAAAGTGTAACACAGGAGCTGGTGACTTTGGTGTACATATTGTTTGTGCCCAAGTAACTGAAGAGTTCCTCTCGTTTACAAAAATGAGAGGTAATGATTTGAGTACACCAGTACCAATGTATAGTTTTCCTGGTCTTAAACCCGGGGATTGTTGGTGTTTGTGTGCCTCCCGTTGGCAGGAAGCTTTAGATGCAGGTGTGGCACCTCCTGTAGTTCTTTCAGCAACCCATGCAGCTGCTCTAGAACATTTATCACTCGAAGACCTTAAGAAGCATGCTGTTGAAAACTCTATTTAAGCACAAAGCCATTGAGCCACTCCCACGAATTGAATTCGTGGGATTCAGGCATCAAGGGTGAGATTGCAGGCACAGCCTGTCTGACATCTCCTACGCCTAGGGTTGAACTCCCAACCCTTTTAATAATTAAAGTCAGTGAAGGAGTCGCCCCCTCCACTGCTCTCCAAAACGGAACGTGATACTTTCGCATCATTCCGCTCCTCAGTAAAACGGCTGTTGTCATCAGTACGTCATTACCAGCATGTCGTTTTC
>JAAHGS010000188.1 GCA_010692645.1 Symploca sp. SIO2E9 | reverse complement strand
AGAGCTTTGTTGTAGACCAAACGCACACAACCAAGTGTCCGTCGCAAGAGGCTCTCTTGTTCGGCAGTTGGGTAAAAACGGTATCGGTAGGCGCGTTGTGTCATGCCTCACATCTTACCACATTCGGCGTAAAAACTATAGTTGGAGGCGCGGCATTCCTCTCGTCGCGCTCAAGCGAGAGTCTCCTGCCGCGAAGACAGATGAAGAAAAAACCTATCACTTCATCTACTACAATCGCTTCTGGGATCTGCAAAAGCTTGGAATCAACTAGCGAGAAACCACCCTAATCTGGTTGAACTGAGCCGATGGGCAGATAAATCAGAAAGCTTGTGTTTCCAGGTTCCGAAAAACAACGAATACTCCCATTATGCTCAGATACTATAATTCGATAGGAAAGATCCAGACCTATACCCGTTCCTTTACCAACCTCCTTAGTTGTGAAAAAAGGCTCAAAAATCCGAGACTGAATTTCTGGGGGGATGCCTGGTCCATTATCAGCAATCTCTACTGTGAGGTAATCTTTCCCAACTGAAGTGCGTACCCAAATCTTACCCTGTTCCCCCAAAGCATCGATAGCGTTATCAATCAAATTCGTCCAAACCTGGTTAAGTGCACTCCCGTCAGCTTCAATGCATGGCAAATTTTCAGCGTACTCGCGAATTACTGAAATGCGATGTTTTCTGAGTTTGTAGCCCAGAATAGTTAGGGTATTGTCAATACCTTGATGCAGATCTATATTTTTCCTTTTTAGGGGAGCTTGATCAACGTATGAGTAAGACTTGACAGCACCGACTAGTTCAGAAATACGACTGATGCCCTGATCTAGCACATTTACCAAACTAGCTTCAGTTAGCATTACCTCTAGCCAAGTCAGTACATCTCTAAGTGTATCGGTTGTCAGCTGCTCACTAATCACTTCTAAGTTTTCAATGTTAAGTCCCCCTGCCACTAGACTAGGAGCAAGCTTCCATCCATCAGTAATGTCATGTTCCTCTAGCCAACTGGTGAGTTGGTCTTCCCAATCCATCTTCGTCAAGAGATCTGAAGAGTTGGATGCAGCAGCGTACTCAACACAATTGCGCTTTAACTCTAAGAGATACTCCAGCTTAGTTGGTTCGAGACGTTTCTCAAGACACTTGAGCACTAGGGCATGCCTCTTAGGCATTGTATCATGTAACTGTCTGGAAGCTCCACGTGCTGCGGATGCTGGATTATTAAGTTCATGGGCAAGGCCGGCAGCCAGTGTCCCTAAGGCTATCAATTTTTGGCGATGTTGAGATAAGGTCTGCAACTCCTGCATTCTGCTTGCCATGTGACCAAGAACTGCTCTTCTAACAGAGGGGAAGAGCATTAGTACCTGCCAAAAATCTTCTTCCTTAAGAGCAAGCAAGTAACTGCTGCTTAGTGCTTTTCCACTTACCAAATGGACTATACCTGCAAGCAAAGGAACTTCACCAAAGAATTTCCCGCTTTCGTAGGTAGCTAAAACTAGTTCTCGGCTATCAATCTTTTGTGAAAGCTGAATTGCACCTGTAATCAGAATATAGAAGTGCGTTGCAGGTTCTCCTTGCTTGAACAGCATCTCTCCTGGACTCAGCGAGACCTCAGTACCCACTTGCAAGACCCTCGATTGTTCCTGTGTGGTTAAGTCTTTGAACAGTGATATTTTAGGCAGTACTTCAAGCATGGCAAGCATAGTTTAGATAATCAACTCTTTAGAAAGATGAAAGATATTGATGGACGAATTGAATGGCAACTGAACCTTCACCAACTGCCGAGGCAACTCTTTTTACTGACTGAGAACGCACATCACCAATAGCAAAAACACCTGGTACATTGGTCTCAAAAAGAAAAGGATCACGCTGGAGTGTCCATACCTTTGTTTGTCTTTTCTCCTGCATCAGCTCTGGACCAGTCAAAATAAATCCAGCTTGATCACGCTCGACAACACCGTTCAACCAGTTAGTATTTGGTTTGGCACCAATAAAGATAAAAAGAGCATTAGCATCAACAGTCCCGACCTTACCAGTTTGTGAGTTGAAGAGAGTAATCGTTTCAAGTTTGTCTTGACCAGATGCATCAACAACCTGAGTAAATAACTTGACCGCAATATTATTGGTTGCTTCAATCTGATCAATTAAATACTTAGACATTTTTGTTGCCAATGAGTCTCCTCGTACCAGAATGGTAACGGAATGGGCATACTTAGAAAGATACATGGCAGCCTGTCCAGCAGAGTTTGCCCCACCGACAATATAAACATCATCGCCACTGCATGAAATTGCTTCGGTTATGGCAGCACCATAGTACACACCAGAGCCTCTGAGCTTTTTAATACTAGGTAATTGAAGCTTAAGATAGGAGACACCAGTAGCAATAATCAGGGCATGACAGCTGAGTTCAGTACCATCAATCAGAGTTACAATTCGGTATTGTCCCTCTACACGAACACTAGTTACTGATTGTGGGCTCAGGATTTCTGTACCGAACTTGTTAGCCTGAGCAACAGCACGCCTAGCTAAATCTCCTCCAGTCAGTCCCACAGGGAAACCAAGGTAATTTTCAATCCGGGAACTAGTTCCAGCCTGTCCTCCCGGAGCCTCTCGTTCAATGAGTACAGCTTTGAGTCCCTCTGAAGAGGCATAGACTGCAGCTGCTAAGCCAGCAGGCCCACCACCGACGATGATCACATCGTAAAACGGCATTTCGGCGCGCGTCTTGAGTCCAATTTTGTTGGCAATTTCTAGACTTGACGGCGAACTTAGTTCGGAACCATCAGGGAATAATAGTAATGGTAGTTTTGAGGGATCGGCTGTCGCACTTTCCATGACTAGGTAACGTGCCTGTTGGTCTTTCTCAAGATCCCGCCACAGATAAGGAATATGATGGCGAGCTAAAAAGTCTTTGGTTTGATGGGTTTGGGGTGACCAACGGTTACCAATAACTTGAATACCTTCAAATATCTGGGGGGAGGAATTGTGCCAAATCTCAAGCAAATCATTGAGTATGGGGTATAAGTTCGTATCTGGTGGCAGCCAGGGCTTTAATAAGTAATAATCAATCTTAGCTTTGTTGATGGCACCAATAGCTGCACTGGTATCGGCATAGGCTGTTAGCAAGGCTCGCTTGGCATCTGGGAAAAGGTCCTTAGCCTGCTCAAGAAACTCCACACCTGTCATCTGAGGCATGCGCTGGTCCACAAGAAACAATGCTACTGGCTCATCGCGCTGCTTTAATCTTTGCAAAGTGTCGAGTACTTTGTGGCATGAGTCTGAAGGCATCACTCGAAAGGAACTGCCGTATTTACTGCGTAAATCGCGGGCAATAGTGCGCAGAACTTCCGGGTCATCGTCGATGGCAATTATTAAAGGTTTACCCATTTTCTTATCCAGTTTATTTCAAATTTATGTTGTTTTGTTAACTTGCTGTGGTGTATTAGGGTTTCCTTAATTACACCTTTCAGGTTTTAAGTAAGTGCGCATAATTTTCTTTTCCAAAACTGCGCTTTTCTGTAACCACTCAAATCTGAGTTAAATGAGAGTTTATAAAAGACAAAAAATTTCAATGTAAATGAAAGGAGGCTGAATTTAAGTTTAGTTATCTTTAGTTTTCAGCCCCCTAGAGAGGTAAAATAATACAATTTCACCAATAGCGATTAGGACTAGTTATACCAATTGTAGAAAATAACTGAAAATTCAGTTGCTAAGCTTCCTTGATATACCTCAGTTTTAGATATTGTGTCTATCTCGCTATTTTTGAAAACTGGTATTAATTACTGGAAATGCTTTGGTTGTCTATACATTAACTAACTCAGGATCTTCATACCTATCTAAAACTTTGACACCTTCACAAAATGAACTCATTTCAATAAAATTCTTCACAGAATCAGTAGCACCAACTACGTAAATATCAACATTGCTACCTAGCTTTTGCTTAGTGAAAATCAGGGCTCTCATGCCAGCACTAGATATACATTTCAAGTTTTGTAGGAACAAAACCAGACGCTGGAGAGGTTTTGTTGTTGCTTTCTCCAGAACCTCTTGAAACATTCCCACAGCATTAGCATCTAGCAACCCGCTTAAAGCAAGCTTAGCAGTACCTTCGGTTATTTTGAGGATAGTTGCATCAAAAAATACTTGAGTGGGAACAATTCTAACTCTTACTTTCAATTCTTCTTGAATGGATGGTAATTTGATAGTGAGATTCTCAGCATCAAAATCGACGTAGTCTTGACCATTAATCCACACTTCGCCAATACGCACACTGCCTGGTGGAAGAATATCTGGTGCAACCCGCAGGATGTTATCCTTAAAGCCTCCTGGCTTAGGTTTGAAGTGCAAATCCATCGGTTGTTTAGTAATTAGCAGGTTGGTGTAGACTGTAGCCAGGTAGGCTAACTCGAAGGAGTGGTAACCGCTCATGGAGTGTGAACCTTTACCCCGTTCGTTTCCTCCTGCCAGATAAGGTAGTCCATTAGCTAGTACATTGAAGTAGATTCCTCCATCTTCATTGTCTAAGAACCAAGCGTTATAAAAAGCTGCTGATTCGCGAGCAAACTTTTGATACTCAGTTTTACCCATTGAGCCTGCGAGAATGAGATAGGCTAAGATTGCCTGTTCCTGCTGCCACCATGCCTTGCGGTCATGCCATACCATGCGGTGTACTTCTTGCCCTGATTCTAGCACCCGTTCGACAACATCAAACCAACCACCGCGCTGTAAGTCACTGCCAACTCCAGGCATAATTTCTGCAATCTTTTCAGCTAGAGTGACATACTTTTCTTTGGGTTTGAGGTGATGCATGCGCATCAAATTCCAGGCAATTTTAAGGTTGTGACCAATTACGGCTCGGTTCTGCTGCCATCCCCAGGCTTTGTCATGACTCCAATCTTCGTAAAAACGTTCCTGAACAAAGGGGCTGTGCTCGTAATCCGGGAAATATTTCTCAATGGTATCAAAAGTATATTCGAGCAAATTAGCGTATTGCTCAGAGTCAGTGGCTAACCAAAGATTGATCAAATAGGCTGGGGCATGATCACCAACTGAGTTCCAGTTCTTTTTGGCACGATTGCTACCTAAAGTTTCGCACAGGGGACTGAGGGTAATCGGGTCAATGTGTGAGAAAAATCCCCCTTGCTCAGTTGTGTCTAGGAAATAGCGGTTAAACAGATTGATGGTCAACTCAATATCATTCATGATGCGGGGATCGCCTGTTACCCTATAGGTTTGGGTGGGTCCAGCTAGGGCATAAATCTGTTCATAGGCTGGGATCGCATCATAATCATCCCCAAATTCAGAAGCAAATATTTTTTGCTCACTGCCATCTGGCTTGAGATCAATGGCGTGATACCAATAGGCAATCCCTTCGCCTTGATCCAAAAAGCGCATATGGTGGCGCAAATACTCGGTTCCCTTTTCGGCAGCCTCCAGATAGCTGTCTTCTCCAGTCATCATATAGGCTGTGGCAAAACCGTACACTAGGCGCGAAATGGTGTCAGTTTCCTGGCGACTAAAACCTGTTTTGGCACCATTTAGGCTGAGGTCTGTGCGATATTTGCGATAATCAATTTCGCCATCCTCAAACTGAGATTTCAGGTAAAAATCGGCTAACTGCTGCACCTGATTGACCCACCAATCTGGTCTTTCAAACAGATACTCATGCTCTGTACGACCTAGGAAAACGATATGTTTGGCTTCAAATTGATGCTGATTTGCTTCAGGGTAGAAAATTCCGTAGGCGAAAAGATAGCGCTTGGGGACAAGCATTGATTTGAGCTGAGCAGTACAGTCGTAGTAAGGCTCTCCCAGATTGCGCACGAGTTGGGCATAAGTCGTTGGAGTTAATGCGATTTCAAAGTCTCTGCCGTCGGAAGTTTTGAGACCAAAAGAGCCCAAAGCTCCCTTCTGGGGATCAAAATTGGTGACGTATCCGGCGATTAGGTCTGAAAGCGAAAAATCGATGGTACTCATTGAATTATCTATGATTAAGTAGAAATTGATGAGGTGAAATTACTGAGAAATTAAAACGACCTTCTAGTTGGTATTGATGATATTCAGTTGTTGCTATGGCAATCATCTTGCTTATCCTATAATTGGCATCTTTGAGCTGCTACCTACCAACTGTTTGCAATTGCGGCTGATTAATTGCTTCTAAGAAAACCATCAAAAACTCATCTAATGTATCGGGATGTTTGCCTGTGATGAAGTTGCCATCGGTATGTACAATCTTGGTGCCATCGCCATCAAACATGACAATGCCACCAGCATTTTGAACGTCACAAATTAAGTTATGAGCGCAGGTGACTTCGCGATTTTTGAGCAGTTCTGGTGCTGCGCAAAACAGCCAAATGCTATGGCAGATAGTACCAATAGTTAATTGTTTAGCATCCATAGCCTTAACGGCCTGACGGAGAAACTCAACTGCAGGAGCTCGGTTAGGTTGACCTGGTTTGGGATTGGCTTCATATCTGAGGCGATCCATTGCGTAGGCACCAATTAAAATAATGCCTTTATAATCGGTGGGTTTGATATCATTGACTTCTACGCTAACCGTCACTTCTTCGGTTAAGTCATTACCCTGGAATGTCAATTGTTCGTGATTCCAGAGATGGGAAATATATTGCACCTCATATCCATGCTCCGGAAAAAACTCGTTGAATCTACGAAACTCAGTTTCATCAAAGTGAGCTTCAATTAGTACGCCAATTTTACCTTTATTGTTAGAATCTATAGTAACCATAACTGGCTTTACTCCTGCTTGATAACGTCTGGCACTTCTACGGCTTTTCGTCAACTATCTTTACAATTTCTTTAAGTTGTCACCAGTGAATTTTGGGAATTTAAGAAAAGAGTTAATTTTTCCTTATTAAGGACAAATAAAGTCTTAAATCATTAAGACTTTATTGGTGTTACATTTAGTTTCCTCTTCAATCTATGCTTGTTATTAGAGTTATGACTATGCAATCAGTTTTTTAAGTTTGATTACAAAAAGCGCTCTACTGCATAAAAGCAAAAACTTTACTTCGAGTAAAATCTAGTAGTTCAAAACCATGTGGTTTGGAGTTTGCGGTTATGACTTAGTCTTCAGTCAGTAGCAAAAACCAATGACAGGAATCCCAAGTATTTCTGTTGATGACATGACCTTTAACGCAGTTACGCTTTTTCTAGCGAATGGTCAATTTTCGAAAGCTTCTGTATTTGCAAAAAGCAATCAGTACTTGCCATTAATGACATTTGACAAACTATAAAACTTAGGTTATAAAAAGTACTAAAAGGCTAAAGTTCTTAATGTTAGGTTAGCCAAAATAATTCGCCACCGGCGAACTCACCGAGTCCTGAAGCAAGGGAGAGAGGTAAGGAACAAAGATAGTAACTATCCCAGTACCTGAGTAACTTATATAATTTGAACCCTTCTGCACCTAGAGCATCTAGAGGCTCTCACAACTGGCGAGAAAGTTGGAAATACTTTAGTAGGTTAATTCCAGATTAAGTCAAGTAAATAGTTAACTGACTCACAACAGCATCGCCTGTTTTACAAATGCTTTAGGTCAAAATCGGCAATCAAAATATGGGCTCGAAATGAGTCTGAGAACTCTCAAAAGTTAACTAATCCCCAACTAACCAACAAGAAATATGCCGAAAAAGAGACGCAAACGCGGTGTTGTTCTGACCCCTGAAGGACTAAAGAAAATTGAGCAGACAAGGAAGGAATTAGAATTTAACGACAATTATGGAGAAAGATACACTCTTGAACAATTAAGTGAAATCACGGGATTAGATTTTCACACGATTAAGAGGGTACTGGCTTGCCAACAAGGGGTTGACAAGCGAACCCTGGAACGATTTTTCATATCTTTTAATCTAGAACTTACTGATAGTTGCTATTCAAGCCCAAATCCTCATAAGCGCCAAGATTTTGGAGAAGCGATTTGTGTTGCCGACTTTTATGGTCGTGCTAAAGAACTGAGTGCGCTAGAAGAATTGCTCCTTAGGGCCCGCTGTCGATTAGTGACGATCTTAGGAATGGGGGGCATGGGGAAAACTGCTTTGTCTGTCAAACTGGCACAGCAGGTTCAGGATAAATTTGATTGCGTTATTTGGCGATCGCTACGAGACGCACCACCAGTTGAAACGATTCTAGCTAACCTGATCCAATTTTTGTGCGACGAGCAGGAAAGCGAAGTTGACTTACCAGAAAACTTAGGTGATATTATATCCAAACTCATCGATATTCTGCGCCAGCAGCGCTGTCTGTTAGTACTCGATAATTGGGAGTCGCTGCTGCGCAGTGGCTCTCGCGCAGGACAACATCGTAAGGGATATGAGGGCTATGGCGAACTTCTCAGGCGAGTGGGGGAAGCAGATCATCAAAGTTGCTTATTGCTGACGACAAGGGAAAAACCCAAAGAAGTAGCCTCACTGGAAGGAGAAGCATTGCCAGTGCGCTCCTTCCGACTGTTTGGTTTCCATGAAGGGGAAGAACAGGAAATTTTTAGATTCAAAGGGCTTGCTGCCTCAGAGGGTGAATTTAGAGCTCTGGCAGAACACTATGCTGGCAATCCCCTAGCGTTGAAAGTAGTAGCAACGACCATTCAAGATGTCTTTGATGGTCAGATTAGTAAATTTTTGCAACAAGAGACAGTTGTTTTTGGTGATATTCGCGACCTCTTAGACCAGCAGTATGAGCGCTTGTTAGGCTTAGAAAGTGAGATCATGTACTGGCTAGCGATTAATCGCGAGCAGGTTTCACTCTCTGAGTTGCGAGAAGACATGGTTTCACCAGTACCACAACTCAAATTACTCGAAGCGATAGAATCTCTGTTGCGGCGATCGCTCGTTGAGAAAAATGGCACATCCTTCACTCTCCAGCCTGTAGTTATGGAGTATGTGACTGGTCACTTAATAGAGCTAGTTTGCGAAGAGATTACCGAGCAGGAAGTTGATCTTTTCCGCTGTCATGCTCTGATCAAGGCGACGGCGAAGGACTATGTCAGGGAAACTCAAATTCGCCTCATCCTCCAACCGGTAATTGATGGCTTGCTCAGAGTTTTGAATAGCAAGAAAAAAATTGACAAGCATCTAGTTCAATTTCTGGAAAGGCAGCGAGAGGAATCGCCCCTAGAGCCAGGGTACGCAGCTGGTAATATTCTCAATCTGCTTTGTCATTTAGGGATTGACTTAACTGGCTATGATTTTTCTGAGCTTTGTGTTTGGCAAGCTGACACGCGATGTTTAGAGTTATACGATGTTAATTTTACTAACGCTAATCTAGCTAAGTCTGTTTTTGCTGAAACTTTCGGTGGTATTCTATCAGTTGCTTTTAGCCCTGATGGTAAACTTTTAGCTACGGGGGATATGAATAGTGAAATTCGATTGTACCAAGTTGGTGATTGGCAACAACTGTTCACCCTCAGAGGTCATACGGATTGGGTAGCATCAATTGCCTTCAGCCCTGATAGTAGTACTCTTGTGACTTGCAGTACGGATAAAACAATAAAGCTATGGAATGTCAGCACTGGTCAATGTCTCAATAGCTTGCAGGGACATGACAAGGGTATCTGGTCAGTAAGCGTCAGTCCAGATGGGCAAACTTTAGCAAGTGGCAGTGATGACAAAACTATAAAGATATGGGATGTCAGTACTGGTCAATGTCTGAAAACTCTGCAAGGACATAATGATATGGTACGAGCAGTCATCTTTACTCCCGACGGTCAAATACTGGCTAGTGCCAGCATGGATAGAACTCTGAAGCTGTGGGACCTCAGCAATGATCAATGTCTCAGAACTTTTCAGGGACATGATGATGTAGTCTGGTCAGCTACCATCAGCCCAGATGGTCGTTTACTTGCTAGTGCCAGCGCTGACCAAACGGTGAGGTTGTGGGATATTAGCAATGCTCAATGTCTTACAATTTTGCGGGGACACAATGATGCACCCTGGTCAGTTAATTTCAATCCAGATGGGAAAACACTGGCAAGTGGTAGTTGGGATCAAACAGTAAAGCTGTGGAATGTAAGCACTGGTAAGTGCCTGAAAACTTTGCAAGGACATAATAATATGGTAAGAGCCGTTGCCTTAAGTCCTGATGGTGAAATGCTAGCTAGTGGCAGTGATGACCAATCATTAAGATTATGGGACTTTAGTACTGGTCAATGTTTAAAAACTCTACAGGGATATAGTAATAGGATCTGGTCAGTTGCCTTGAGTCCTGATGGTCAGGTGCTAGCTAGTTGCAGTAATAGCAAAATGGTAAAGCTGTGGGATTTCAACACTGGTCAATGCCTTAGAATTTTGTCAGGACATAGTAATGAGATTAGGTCAGTTAGCTTTAGTGCTGACAACCAAATTATGGCGAGTAGCGGTGATGACAAAACTGTAAGGATCTGGGATCTCAGTACTGGCAAATGCTGCCAAACTCTGCAAGGACATGTGGGTTGGATCTGGTCAATTGCTTTCAGCCCTGAGGGGCAAGTGCTTGCCAGCGGCAGCCATGACCAAACCTTGAAGCTATGGGATGTCAAGACTGGTCAATGCCTCAAAACTTTGCATGAAGATAGCCATGGAATTTTATCAGTTACCTTCAATCCTGAGGGGCAAGTACTTGCTAGTGGCGGTACTGATCAAACAATAAGGTTATGGGATCTCAAGAATAGTCAATGCCTCAAAACTTTGCAGGGACACTCTGGCTGGGTTTTTTCCGTTACCTTCAGTCCAGACGGACAAACTCTGTGCAGTGGCAGTCAAGACCAAACCTTGAAGCTATGGGATGTCAAGACCGGTCAATGCCTCAAAACTTTGCAAGGACACTCTGGCTGGGTTTTTTCCGTTACCTTCAGTCCAGATGGACAAACTTTGTGCAGTGGTAGTTTGGATCAAACAATCAAGCTATGGGATATGAAGACTGGTCAATGCCTCAAAACTTTAGCGGAACATAGTCAAGGGGTTTTATCAGTTATCTTCAGTCCCCAGGAATATATTCTCATTAGTAGTTCTGAAGATGAGACGATTAGGATTTGGGATATCTCGACGGGTGAATGCATGGGATGTCTGAGAAGCAAAAGACCTTACGAAGGTATGAAGATCACTGATGTTAATGGGTTAACAGAGGCAACGATTTCCACTCTGAAGACTTTAGGAGCACTTCAGCCTGAACTGACTGCTGGTCAAAATAGGTGAGCGTTCAAAAAAATGGGCGGGAAAGTTGGCTGGATTAGTTGCGTCTTATCCGGTCTATTATAGAACCCATTTGGGATTTCGTCGTCTAATCATAAGCCTTACAGCTTCTCGCTTTCACAATTATGGGAATCAATAGACATCTCCAATAATTATGCTATAACCCTTATGCTACCGTTCCAAAATCGAGGTTTCTGGAGATGTCTAATGTTTCTTAAGCACCTATTCTGGCGTTAAATCGCTGGATATACCAGCTCCTGAAGAGACTACTTTTTATTGAAAAAGATCTCAAATGGGTTCTATAAATCCTTTCCAGAATTAGCCAAATCATCTTTCTCTGAGGTTATATTGCTTGAGGGGATCAGGACCCAGCGCCACCTTACCCCAGCGCATGACGTTCGCCGAAGCCGTACCTGCTCCACCCATGCCATAGAGCAGAACTAAATCATTCTCACGAATTTTCCCCAAACGGGCGGCATAGTATAGATTTACCACAGTCAGGACTGGTCCAACGTTAGCATACCAAGGGTAGAGATTGATTGTGCGCTCAGGGTCAATACCAAGTATGCTTGCGCCAAAGTTTGTAAACCAAGCAGTAAATGTATGGAAAATAAAAAAGTCAATTTGTTTGAGGGTCACTCCTGCAGCAGTAGTAACACCCTCACAACAGTTACGGAGAAACTTTGCGGAAGTTTCACTAATTAACTTGTTTGCATCCTCAGATAGCTGCATGCGTACTTGTGGATAGCCTTGTATATCCTTGACAAACTTAGCAGAGCAAGTGGCATCTACCGCACCTGTGTGAACAGTCTTTGTACCTAGAATTCCCTGATTGGTTTCTAGCGAACTGACGACGAAAGCTCCAGCACCATCACTTATAAACCAAGGGGTGGTATCAGCCTCGTCAAAAAAGTGGGAGTAAGTACAAGAGATAACCACTAATACATTGCGATACTCTCCAGCTTGCACCAAAGCACAGGCAGTTTGAAGTGCAACTGGAGTAGAGCCAGTTCCTCCATTAATATTCCATGCTGCTCCTTGTAACCCTAATTGACGGGCGAGACAGCTAGCATTACCGAAGATTATTTGCTCAGGCCAGACGGAAGCCACAATCATCAGATCGATTTCTTGTGGGGAAAGCTTAGCAGCATCCAAAGCGTCACAGGCTGCGCGATACTCCAGAGTTAAGGATGATTCACCTTGACCAAGTACCCAGCGTTCAACAGAGCCACGAAAGGGATCTGAAAGGTAGGGCATCATTTCTTGTTCAAACTCATTTTCGGGAGTAGAGCCACTCAATGAAAACAATTGTGCTAAACCTTTGTGCTCGGCTTGAGCAAGCAACTCAGGGTAATTTTCTCTGTAATAATCGTTGGTACGTCTAATACTCGGAAAGCTTACGGCAAGTGAACGAATACCTACTGGCTCAAACATGTTGACTAATCTCCTTTTCATCTTTCTTCGCGGCAGGAGACTCTCGCTTGAGCGCGACGAGACGTGCGACATAAACGCCTGGGGAAACCCCAGGCGACGCGCACTCGCCGAATGCCGCGCCTCCACCGCCGTTGTACAATTGAGAAATACCGAAACGCGAAAACACGGCGCAGTAGGTATTAGCACCTTGAAAACTAGGTTTAGGGGGTTCCGGCTAGGAATGCTTAGTTGGGTAAAAAGCCTAAGCAACAAGTATC
>JAAHGS010000187.1 GCA_010692645.1 Symploca sp. SIO2E9 | reverse complement strand
TCTGCCAAAACATCCGGTGGCACCTGTTCATCCATTGACAAAGTTGTTGCTACTATCTGAATATCATCTCGTAGCCAACTAGGAAATAGGGGGCGCAGAGGACGATCAATCAAACGGCTAGTAAGGGTAACTTTTTCTGGAGGACGCCCTTCTCGTCGTAAAAATCCACCCGGAATCCTACCAGCTGCGTAGAGCCTTTCTTCGTAGTCAACCAATAAGGGCAGAAAATCTATGCCTTCTCTACTCTCGGAGCGGGTAGCCGTCACCAAAACGGCAGTATCACCCGATTGAATTAGCACAGAACCACCAGCCTGTGGGGCAAGTAAACCCACTTTCAGTCGAATATCCCGTCCATCAAAGGATATTGACTTGTCTAATTCTACCATTCGGTACTTTGTCCTTTTTCATCATTTTCTTTCTCTGTCGCAATCGTAGCATTTATGTACTAATGCTGTTTTCGATTAGATACTGATGGGAGCTAAGTTGTTACGCATTTAAATCATCTATTGATTCGATATTACTTAATGGCTAAAACTCTTGTTCCTCCTGCCTCCTGCCTTCTCCCTTCTGCTTTGCTGTTGTGCATTTTTAATACACAACAGCTTATAGTTTTTGCACTCCGCCATTATGGTTAATAGTTTACTGTTGATGGTTGATTGTTAATTGAAAATTTGGGATGTCAAAAAATAGTGGAAGTAGAAAATGATTTATTTAAGATAAGGCTCTAATTAAAACATTCAAGATACTATCTGTTCTGTCCCTTAAGAAACTCAAAAGTCTGTAAACATGGCAATTTTACATGGTAGTTGGATACCTCATGAGATTGGCAATCATCTATTTATCTGGGGAGAAACTTGGCGTACACTGGCGTCAGTGGAGTCTTCATCGGCAGATGGTCTTCCCTCTCATCCTTTTGCCATGACGCAGACAGAGTTTAAGTCTTTTTTACGCTCTCACTCTCTGGCGATCGATAAATTTGTGCAGACAGCTGCAGGTTATGCTCAAACTAGCCGCCAAAGCCTGCCAGAAAGCAAGTCGAGACGCAACTCTGGTGAAAGCATCTCTGTGAGATGGCACTCTCAAGTTGTTGCCCTGCCAACTTCCACTTCATCTGGTGGAGAAGCTCAATACCCAGTACTCTCCACCAAAAAGCCAATTGCTGAGGCAGATATACAACCTTTAGAACTAGGACTTTGGCAAGTCGAGGGATTCCGTCTGACTCCTCTAGAAGCAGTACAATTTTTACAAGCGTTACCCCTAGGTTCTTTTAAAGCTTCTGATGCTTATGTGGGAGCCGAGCTGCGTTTTTGGTCTCAGGTGATGCGCTGGAGTTTGGACTTGTTGAGTCGTCGTAAGTTTTTGCCAGGAGTATATCGGTTGCCTAAGAGTGATCTTATTAGCCAATGGCAACCCCTACTTGACAGTGCTATAGATCAAGCTCGTCTCGAAAAGTTTACTAAGTTAATGCCCCCTGCCTGCCGTGTCTATTGGACAGAGGAACAAGGGGACTTTTCACTTGCTCCAGAGCAACAATGGATTAAGCCTCGCCAATTACTGCTGGGATTCTTGAGTGGTGTGATTGATGCCCAAGTGCGTAATTGGCTGCAAAATCAGTCTCTGCCAACAGCCGAATCCCCTATACAAGAGTGGTTACAGGCGTTATCATCAAGTACCTTAATGCCACTGGCAACGGAGCCTACAGGAGCGGCGCGATTGGCTGGGGCACTCTCTACTTGGACAACTCCGGTGCAACAGCATTTAGTTGCACCAATGTCTGAAAACTCAAGCAAAAATCTGTTTCGCACTTGTTTTTCTCTGCAACCTCCAAACTCAGATCAAAGTAATTGGCGGTTGGAATATTATTTGCAAGCTATTGATGATCCTGAATTTTTGGTTGATGCTGAGGCGATTTGGAGTCAGCCAGTTGAGGTATTGGAGTATCAAGAGCGAACAATTGAACAGCCTCAAGAGACATTTCTTAAAGGTTTAGGCTTGGCTTGCCGACTATATCCTCCGATGGAACCAAGTTTGCATGAATCGCGCCCTTGCTCTTGCTCCCTGACGCCAGTGGAAGTGTACGAATTCATTAAAGCTAGTGCTTGGCGCTTACAAGATAATGGCTTGGGCATTGTACTGCCACCATCTTTAGTGCCAGGAGTAGGGGAAAAACGTCTAGGGATTAGTATTAGTGCACAGGTGCCCAAAACCAGAAAGCACGAGCGTTTGGGACTACAAAGTCTGCTTAAATTTAAGTGGGAATTAGCCATTGGCAACCAAAAGATTTCTCAGAAAGAGTTTGAACGCCTGATGGCTCTTCAGTCTCCACTGGTGGAAGTTAATGGCGAGTGGATTGCCCTGCAACCAGCGGAGGTTAAAGCGGCTCAAGCAATGTTTGTTGAATCTAAAACTCAGATGAGTCTCAAGGTGGAAGATGCCCTGCGTTTGAGTACTGGAGACACCAGCACTATGGGCAAGTTGCCGGTGGTGAATTTTGAGGCTTCTGGGGCATTGCAAGAGTTGATTACTAATTTGACGGGCAATCAGTCCCTCGAACCAATAGAGACACCAGTCAGTTTTCAGGGAAAATTGCGCCCTTATCAGGCACTAGGGGTTAGCTGGTTAGCTTTTCTGGAACGTTGGGGCTTAGGTGCCTGTCTGGCGGATGATATGGGTTTGGGAAAAACTATTGAGTTAATTGCCTTTCTGCTGCATCTAGATGAGCAAGAGGTATTAACTGAACCAATACTATTGGTTTGCCCAACTTCGGTGCTGGGCAATTGGGAGCGGGAGGTTAAGAAATTTGCTCCCTCGCTCCAAGCTGTAGTTCATCATGGGGATAAGCGCAGTAAAGGTAAGGCATTTGCTAAGGCGGTTAAGGATAAGCAGGTGGTAATTACCAGTTATCCTTTGGTGTATCGGGATAGTGCAACTCTTGAGGGGGTTGATTGGCAAGGTATTGTCTTGGACGAGGCACAGAATATTAAAAACCCAGGGGCGAAGCAGTCGCAAGCAGTACGGCAAATTGCTCAGACGGAAAATGGGGATTCTATTCCCTTTCGTATTGCCCTAACGGGTACACCAGTGGAAAATCGCCTCTCGGAGTTGTGGTCAATTTTGGATTTTCTCAATCCTGGATATTTGGGTGATCGACAATTTTTCCAGCGCCGCTTTGCAATGCCGATTGAGAAATTTGGAGATACTGCTTCCTTGCAAACGCTGCGATCGCTAGTTGGACCTTTTATTCTCCGACGCCTTAAGACTGATAAAAACATCATCCAAGATTTACCGGAAAAGCAGGAGATGAATGTCTTTTGTGGTCTTTCTGGGGAGCAAGCGTCACTATATCAGAAATTGGTTGATGAGTCAATGGCAGAAATTGATAGCGCTCAAGGTATTCAGCGTCGAGGACTGATTTTGACTTT
Source organism: Symploca sp. SIO2E9 (assembly GCA_010692645.1). GTDB lineage: Bacteria > Cyanobacteriota > Cyanobacteriia > Cyanobacteriales > Coleofasciculaceae > SIO3C6. Next base: position 9,593 of record JAAHGS010000187.1, on the reverse strand, counting down.
GTTGTTGAGACTCAAGCAACTTTGTAATCACCCAGCGCTATTTTTGAAGCAGAAAAAATTAGAGGATTCTAAGAGTTCTGGTAAATTACTCAGACTACAGGAAATGCTAGAAGAAGCAATTGAGGAAGGCGATCATGCTTTAATTTTTACCCAATTTGCTGAGTGGGGTAAGCTGCTCAAAGTCTATCTGGAAAAACACTTGGGTGGGGAAATATTATTTTTGTATGGGGCAACTCGTAAACAGCAACGGGAGGAAATGGTTGACCGCTTCCAGAATGACCCGGAAGGACCACGCATCTTAATCTTGTCTCTGAAAGCTGGCGGTACTGGACTAAATTTAACCAGAGCAAATCACGTTTTTCATGTTGATCGTTGGTGGAATCCAGCAGTAGAAAATCAGGCAACTGACCGCGCTTTTCGGATTGGGCAAACCCGTAATGTTCAAGTACACAAGTTTATTTGTACTGGTACTTTGGAAGAAAGAATTAATGACATGATTGAGAGCAAAAAACAACTGGCAGAACAAACAGTTGAAGCGGGAGAAGATTGGGTGACTGAGATGGATACTGACCAATTGCGATCGCTGTTATTGCTGGATAGGAATGCAGTGATTGATGAGTAGATTTCTTGGCAAATTGAAATTTGCTCAATCCACTTATTTTCCCCTGCTATCCATCCCCACCCTATAGACGGATGGGGAATTCGGCAGTTTCGTTAAAAATTCAATCTTAACAATCAATAGTCAAAATTTTCACCGGGTAAGGCGGGAGTAGTTGCCGAGGCTTTCCGAAACTGGGTCGCCTGTTCGTAAGCGTAAGCCAATCCCAGTAAGGTTGGCTCGCTGTAAGGGGAACCAAAGAAGGTCAGTCCTATCGGCAATCCCTGTTGAGTAAAGCCCATCGGCACGGAAATTCCCGGAAAACCAGAAACATTAGCTAAGTATCCCGGCCTGTAGGGGTCATCTACCGCACATTGGTAGGTCGGATCTTCGGCGGTGTACACTGGACTGGCGGGACAAGTCATGGTGGGAAAAATCATCGCGTCGAGATTTTTAGCATTCATCGCAGACAAAATCTCTTGACGAACCCTTGGGAACTCGAAGTGAATGATGTAAAGATATTCTGGATCGGCGAGTCCTGAGTGTTTTAAAGATTCTTCAAACCCCCCCACTCGACCAGGATTAAGACTCTGTTCCGAATTGGCAATTTGACTAGACATGCTCAGGGAGAGCATTTCCTCGAGACTGTCGGGAAATGCCGGTTGGAGAGTTTTGAGGTAGTGTTCGATTTGCGGTTCAAACTCCGCTGCTGTGACCTTTTCCATCAAAGACCAGAGGTTTTCCAACTTGGGGGACAAGTCCACCTCCTCCACCGTTGCGCCTAATTCCCTCAGTTTGGCAACTGCAGCCTCAGTTAAGGCATCTACCTCCGAGTTACCCCCCCGAAAATCTATTGCTACGCCAATTCGCGCGCCTTTGAGAGCATTTTTATCGAGAAACTGGGTGTAATCTTGGTGGGACTTCCCCTGACTTTCCAGGGTGCGGTGGTCATTGGGATCGACTCCTGCCATAATGCCAAGGGCGATCGCCCCATCCCTTACTGTCCTTGTCATCGGACCGGCCGAATCGAAGGAGAGAGTCAGAGGGACAATGCCATCCCGACTCACCAAACCTTGGGTTGGCTTAATGCCGACAATGCCAGCCACCGCCGCTGGACCACGAATAGAGCCAGAGGTATCCGTTCCCGTTGCTAACATAGCCAAATTTGCCGCAACCGCAGTTCCACTCCCCCCACTAGAACCAGAAGGATCGCGCTTCAAGTTGTGGGGATTGAGGGTCAGCCCTCCTAAGGAACTGTAACCGAGCCTGCCATAGGATTCGGCGAATTCGCTCATGTTGGCTTTGCCGAGGATAATGGCTCCTGCCTGTCGCAGCTTTTGGACAGTAAAAGCGTCGTCGGCAGCTAGAGACCCCTCCAAGAGAACAGAACCAGCCGTGGTGGGCAGATCGGCAGTGTCGTAGTTATCTTTAACAATGATGGGAATCCCGTGCAGGGGACTGCGCGGACCTTTTTGTTGGCGTTCTTGGTCGAGTTCTCTAGCTCTAGCGAGGGCATTGGGATTGATAGAAATCAGCGCATTAAGTTTCGGTCCGTTCTCTTCGTAGGCTTGAATACGATTGAGATAGAGTTGCACTAATTTTTCGGAGGTGAGTGCCCCCTGCTCGAAAGCTCGATTAATATCGGCGATTGTTGCTTCCCTCAAGCGAAAGGTTTCAGCCACTGCCGTTAGGGGGAAAGCACTCAGACTGAAAGCCGAGAGATAAGTGAGAGCTTGTCTGGCAATTTGGGAGAAAGTAAGGTGCTTTTTCATCGAAAATAAGCTAGCAGTTTTCTGACACTCCCCGGCGTGTTAGCGAAGCTTAGGCGTCAGCGTATACGCGCGGGGATTCATTAGTTGAGCGACACACCTTAAAACTGTCTATCCTTGCGGCATTACTTAAACCGAATTCCCGTACAAAATTTACCAACAATTCGGCCTAACTTAGACAGCTCCAGTGGGCGATGTCTCCCTAAGCGTTAGGAACAGAGATGAGAGTGCCAAATTAAAGTTGTTCCTCTGTGTTCCTTCCCAGTTCCCGCATGCCCTGCGGTACTGTTGTGTATCGATTTGTCTTTTTACTGGATGGCGCACTCGTTAGAGTACATGGTTTTTTTTGAGAGGTTTCTCCACGCCTGGTTTTCAACCCAGCATCTAGCCTTTCAAATGGCTCCATTTGTATAGCGTTAGCTTCCGCTGTTTAACTCCGGCCTAGCTAAGGAGGGTACTGCTTTTACTGGTTTTATCTGTATTCGCGGCAGGAGACTCTCGCTTGAGGGCGACGAGACGTGCGACATAAACGCCTGGGGTTTCCCCAGGCGACACGCACTCGCCGAATGCCGCGCCTCCACCGCCGTTGTACAATTGAGAGATACCGAAACGCGAAAACCAAGAAGTAGGTATTAGCACCTTGAAAAACTAGGTTTAGGGGGTTCCGGCTAGGAATGCTTAGTTGGGTAAAAAGCCTAAGCAACAAGTATCAAGTCTTGTAAGACTCCGTACCGCAGGGCTTGCGGAATCGGGACTCTGCAATGGGTCGAAAGTCTGTGGACATAACGTAAGACGGGGACATAACTAACGCGAGTTGGTAGTGTACGCAGATGTGGAAGAAGCTCCAAACCTAAATCGCGAGGTTTAGGAATCCCGCGCTTTTAGCGCTGGGAGGATGTCAATCTTAAACTCATACCCTAAACGAGAACTACATTGTTGTCAATCCAGTGTGACAATTTTATCGTTGTATATAGTTACGCTCAAGGGCGGGGCTTTAAACCCACGACCAATGGTAACTCTTTTTTCTGCCGAAAAATATTATCTCACACGACTTGGCAAGTGATCAAAAAAGTAGAAACGTCGTAGACTAATCATCTCCTGAGGTCGAACTCAGGTTAATTCAAGATCAGAAAGTAGCGTTTCTAGTTCTGTTGTTTCTAAAAGATCACGCGGAACTATTAGAAATAATTCCGCAAATAAATGGTCAGAAATTTTTTCAAGTTCAGCACTTAGTCCTTGTTGTTCAATAAGCTCAATCATATGTTTTTTCTCACTCACAGATGAGAATTTACGCTGCTTGATTGTTACCCTAGTTTTTATGGGAACTAAGTGATATTTGTCTAGAACTCTATTAAATTTAGAAAAATCGAAAACTCTCAAAACGAAAACTCCACTCCAGAGTTTATCGGGATTGCCTACGGCAGCAAGAATTTTATCAAATGTAACCTCTGTAATATATCCTATGCATCCAGTTGAGATTAACAGATTGATATCTAGCAGTTTACTATATTGATCCCTCGGCAATGGCTGATTTTCAAGATCGGCACAAATCCCAGCCTCCAGTAGTTGGCACCCCACTGAGTAATCAATAGCTGCTTTAGAAATGTCTAGACCTAAAAACTGCAATTTCTTATCGAAACTGGATTGATGAAGCCAATAGTAATCTAGGTCTCTACGCAAAGTTTTTGTAAGTTCAAGGCGTGAGGGACTAGTGTAATGCTGATAAAGCTCAGTAATGGTTCTGTTAAATTTCAATATGGCAGCATTAATACCGTAGGAGCATCCTAAGTCTAAGATTTTTAAAGCAGTCATGGGGTGATACTTTAAATAAGCATCAATAATGGTAGCGAAATAGGGTTTTGCTAACTCTGGCAATTCATACTTTTTTTGAAGACATAAAGATTCATAATAACTTACCGGGTCATCTAAGTTATAAATGTCATCGAATTTTGATTTACCCTGATTAACTTCTTGATTGGATATCATGACTTACTGCCCTATAACTCCTGAAAAAAATTATTATGTATTAATTTGCGAAAGCTTACAAGAGTCAATACTACACGACTTGTCAAGTTAGCATAAAACACAAATCAATTATAATTGCTAAGTTACATTATTTTAGGAATTAAGGGATGGGGAGAGGGGGAGAGCGGGAGATGGGGAGATGGGGGGATGGCTCGGGGAGAAATTATTATTGTGGGCTGATTTTGATCCGATAACTTAAGAGGCGTGGTACTTTATCAAGCGTGAAAACTGCTATCAGAAAAATCTTTACCTAAAAGTCTCCTGTTCCTTGTTAAGTTGTACCATAGCACCAAAAAAAGAATTGGCACAATCCGGAAACAATTTGTTATGTACTATATGTCAAGATCTATATGGTAGATAATTAGGCGCATCCTTCTCATGATTGGCAAGTTACTTGACGGGCGTTACCAAGTTACGGAAGCACTAGGTTCTGGCGGCTTTAGTCAAACCTACCTAGCACAAGATACCAAACGTCCTGGTAACCCTATCTGCGTCGTCAAGCAACTTAAGCCTCTCACCTGTGAAACCAGCTTCTTGGAAACTGCCCGACGCCTATTCAGTAGTGAAGCGGAAACTTTAGAACAGCTTGGTGATCATGACCAAATACCAAGGCTACTTGCCTACTTTGAGGAAGACAAAGAATTTTACTTGGTACAAGAGTATATCGCAGGACATACCCTCAGCCAAGAGCTGATCTATGGTCAAAAGTGGGAAGAGAGCAAGGTAATTAAGCTACTGGAAGAAGTTCTAGAGATTTTAGAATTTGTCCACAGCCAAGGTGTCATCCACCGCGATATCAAGCCAGAAAACTTAATCAGGCGCAAATCAGATCATAAATTAGTCTTGGTAGATTTTGGTGCCGTCAAGCAAGTGCGTACTCAATTGGCTGTTAGTGAAGGGCAATCGAGCAATACAGTTTCTATTGGCACTCCCGGCTATATGTCAAGTGAGCAAGCCCTCGGTCAACCCCGTCCCAATAGCGATGTTTATGGATTGGGAATGATTGCGATCCAGGCACTGACTGGTATTTTACCAACTCAGCTGCAAGAAGACCCTAGAACTGGTGAACTTCTTTGGGAGCAACAGGCATCAGTTAAAAGAGGGTTAGCTTATCTTATCACTAGAATGGTACGCTATCACTTTAAAGACCGTTACCAGTCGGCAACTGAAGTTCTACAAGCACTGCGCAGACTGCAAAACCCCCCTTCACATCAGCAGTCTAGCTCTGAATCTAGATATGCAGCAGCGAGAAATACCCCGATTCCCGATAGCAAGGTATCGCCATCAAGCTCAGCTACACTCTCACAACAAGGTACTGTAGTAGCTAGTCCGGCTCGTCCTCCCAGAGAGCCCACACCTGCTCGAACACGCCAGACTTCTAGCTCAGATTACCTGCCGATGGCAATTGGCATTGGTTTGGCATTAATTGTGGGGGTATTTGGTTTAAGACAAGCGCTAAATCAAGAGTCACAAGTTAGCGATAGTAGTCAGGATAGCTCAAACGCAAGTTGCCAAGTGGCAGTTCCTGGGCTTAATGTTCGCTCAGAACCTACTAGTGCTAATAATAATGTTGTTAATACCGTTAGAAAAGGAACAAATCTTTCTCTGACTGGTAAACAAAAAAATGGTTGGGCAGAAATTAATTCACCAGTAGAAGGATGGGTTTTTAAAGACAGTAAATATGTCAACTGTAGCGCCCCTACTCAGAAAATTGCTACCACAATTCCCCAGAAACCAAAGGAAACTCCTAAACCAAAGGAAACACCTAAACCTGAGGAGAAAACTCAAGCTGTAGAAACACCTAAACCTGTAGAAACTCCCAAGCCTGTAGAAATTACTCAACCCAAACCACCAGCACCTACGCCTAAACCAGTTACTGAAAATTCCGATACTACTGAAAATTCCGATACTTTGGAAACAGCAACGGATAAGTATGAGCAAGGAGATATAGAAGGAGCAATCGCCGAAGCTGATTCAATTATTCCAGGTAGTTCTACTTTCAAAGACGCCCAAGCCAAAATTGAGAAATGGCGTCAGGAAGTGCTAGCTGCCAAAGAGAAATTTGAGCGTGTTAAACAGGCATATGAGCAGCGTCGATGGGCTGATGTAGTAATTATTGCCACAGATAGTGATTTTCCTGAGCAACGTTATTGGCCAGATTTATTGAAGCGACAAGTAGAAGAAGCCAAACAGCGAGTAGCTGAAGTTAAAGCTGATAAGGAAACTCAGGAAGAACCTAATCAAACTCAAGAGCTAGTAGAGCCAGAGCCAATAGTTGAACAATCAGCATCTCAATCAAAAGAGCAAATGCACTACGTTTTGAGTAAAGAAGTTACTGGGGATGCTATAGAAGAAGCTAGAAAATTTATTCCTGATGCCTTTGTGCGTGAATTTCCAGAAGGACCACGAATACAAATGGGTGTATTTAAGAATTCAGATACAGCAAAAAACCTCGTTGAGCGACTTCAGCAGCAGGGAATTAATGCTTCAATCTATAGTCGTTAGGGTTGGTTGTTGATTGTCATAGCAGTTTTCATTTGAAGGAAGTACAACGCCTCTTAGCTCTCAGTTAAAGACGCGGAGACGCGGAGACACGGTGACGCGGTGACGCGGTGACAAATTGGATGGGGATTTGACCCCAACCAATTTTAGGCACCGCAAGTGACGGTGGGGTATTTGACCCATATTAATTTCTATAAAAATCACTCCAGAAGAATAATTTCTCCCCTTATCCCCCTCTCCCCCTTTCCCCTCCCCCCTTTCCCCTCAACAAGATGTACCTCATTCAATTGAAAAGCGCCATATCATCGTGGAAGCTGAAAGTCTATACCGACACCTCTAATTTCCAGAAAGTCGTCTTTAGCTCGATTGGCACGGATTAATATAGATACACCAAGACCAAAGAAAACAGGACGGTTTTGAATATTACGCACGAATAGCCTTGAAAGGTTGGGAGTGATGTTGGCATTTGTTGTCTGCCCAGAGATTCCACCGTCGAATTCATCATCGCCTGTGGTGCCATTGATAAAGTTTAGATTATCTACTGCAAAAATCCTTTTATTACCATCCCAAACATGTACAGCTTGAAGATTAATGTTTCGAGGATTGTTGGTTTCATAATTGATTAAAACTTTGTCAACTTCCGCCCTTGCTCCGGCTTCAATGACTGGTGTAGGAATAGCGTAATGACACCAAAAGCTTCCTGATTTAGGATTATTCTCACTACCTGAATCATAAATAACAAATCGGGCAGCCCACCCAAGACGTAAACAAGCAGCTGATGCGGCACTCCCTAAATCAATAATGTCGCCAGGATCTCCACGAAAGGCTGCGTTAACAGTTGATTTGCCTCGTGCACTAGGAGCTCCTACTCTTTCGAGCAAAACACTATTACCATGAACCCATGAAGCGTAAAGAACCATTGTCTTTTCTCCTTTCTACAAAGAAAACTTCTAAATATGAACGAGTCTTAATTTTCTGTCTCGTTATTTGAGAATAACCTGCACTCTGCGATTTTTTCAGTCACAAAAAGTCTGAGAAAGTAGCGGCTTTTCTACAGCAGTTTTAAGTTTTAAAAAAAAGTAGTAAAAAGTATCCAATTATTGATTGATTCAAACAGCAAGGCAGAAGGCAGGAGGCAGGAGGCAGGAGGGTGAGCGAAAAAAGGTGTGGGGAAATAAGTAAGCAGACGCGGAGACGCGGAGACGCGGAGAATTGAAATTCCAACCAAAATTTCGTTCACCCGGCAGGAGGAATAAGAATTTCAGCCATTAACTAATATCAAATAAATATATGATTTAAATGCGTAACAGCTTATCTTAACTTTACATTAGGTCGATTATTGAGAATATTCTCATTTACTTTGAGAATTGACTGATTTAGTTGACTATGAAAAAATATCTATACATATACAATGGGCTTTGACTGTGTAAAAAACACTAGTCTCCTCTCAAACCCTTGATTTATGGTGCAATTTTGGTAAATTCCTGAGAACATTATCTAAATTTTCACTACCTTCGAGTGACGAGTTTTTATTAAGCAGTGTAAAGGCAAAAATGCAAACAACTAAGTAGTATGCGGTTAGTTCTTAGGCTTTGCTATTATCAAGTCGACCATCGCTATTTGAGGTATATCACTACGTTAATACTGAGGGTTCCGAGAGAGAGTGAATTAATGGTGTTGTGATAATTTCTTCCTTGAACTCTCTCCAAAATGGACGGTGCCAGGTATCGGAATCGCCCAAAGCTCGAAAACTCGTAGAGAAGTTGTTGAAAATTACAACTTGACAAATGTATGGAGACGTTATATGTTACAGCTTGAGGCTCTATGCGCGAGAGAAACAAAACCGCACATGACACGCCATAGAAAGCGAATCATAAATAGCGATCGCGGCGTCCACACCCCCTCGTAAGAATACGGGTGCGGTAGGTGCCCCACACACCCATGGGTGCTATAAGTCAATTGGTCTGCTTCCAACCACTCTCCTCCTTTTCGCCATCCGACGCTCTTGCCTAGTTTTTTCTCTGTTTCATAATCAACTTTACCACCAACTTCGAGCCAGATACGCTTCTGGACGCTGAAGCCAAAGCGCCCAAAAGAGTATTTTACCCAGAGTTGGTCAATTGTACGTAAGTCGGCACAGGGAAATTTTTCTATATCTTCCTGGTCAAGCCAACCTCTTTTTTTTCGGTCAGCTGCTATTAGCATCACCCTTGCTGTTTCCTCATTAGCCTCTCTCCAACTGCCAGCAGCTAGAAGATTATGCAGTTGGGTGTAGTCAACTCCTTTTTCAGAGAGCAGTTTAACTTCCCAATTCTCAAACAAACCTAACCACTTTCGCACCGAAGAAGGTCGCTCTTCTGGTTCAAGTGCCATCCCAGAGATAATTGCCTGATTAATGCGATCGCTAATACTAGGATTAAGCTGAGACGGTGGCACTAATTCCTCATCGAACAACTTTCGACCCAAAGAAGCAGTAGCACACTTACCCGTCACAGCATAATAAAGAGATGCTGCCAGGGAATACACATCAACAGTTTTCTGGCGACTACCTTTGCCTACCTGCTCATAGGGGGCAAAACTACGGTTGCCAGCCATATCTGTTTGAGTGCTAGTGGCGGGGCTAATCCCCTTGGCAATACCAAAATCAATTAGTACAGCACCGATTGAGGGCATCTGGCATTTATGTAGCTCCTGAACTC
>JAAHGS010000186.1 GCA_010692645.1 Symploca sp. SIO2E9 | reverse complement strand
TTCGTCGTCACTTCCGCTTTAGCGCAAGATACGAAATCTGAAAAAGTTTCCGACAATTTCCGTGAGCCATGATCGGGAGCAGGGTCGCCCGATTCACTGTTCTGTGGATTCAATCGCATTTTCAGCCGTGAATTAGCAACTTATGAATGACTCACGTAAACGTGTATTCAGATAGTAGCAACAACTTTGTCAATGGATGAACAGGTGCCACCGGATGTTTTGGCAGTTACCGGTGCTTCCATTGCTGTGATGCAAGCTCAGATTCCCTTCTACGGTCCAATGGCAGCAGTGCGTGTGGGCTTATTGGGGGATGATTTTATTATTAACCCAACCTACAGAGAAGTTGAATCGGGAGACTTGGATTTGGTAGTTGCGGGTTCCCCCGATGGTGTAATCATGGTAGAGGCTGGTGCCAACCAACTACCAGAGCAGGATATTATTGAGGCGATTGACTTCGGCTACGAAGCTGTGCAGGATTTGATCACAGCACAGCAAGAGATGCTCAAAGAATTGGGAATTGAGCTTACTGTTGTTGAGCCGCAGCAAGTGGATTCGGAACTAGAACAATTTATTCGTGAACATGCTACTGCCCCGATTAAAGAAGTCCTTTCTAAATTTGATTTAGACAAGAACTCTCGCGATGCAGCTTTAGAGGAAATTGAGCAAAATACTCTAGTCACTATTGAACAACTGCCAGAAGAAAACCCAGTGCGTCTATCGGTGGCAGAACATAGCAAAGATCTTGCTAAGACCTTCAAAAAGCTGACTAAAGAGCTGATGCGCAGTCAGATTGTGGAAGAGGGCGTCAGGGTTGATGGTCGCACACTTGATCAAGTACGACCAGTTTCTTGCCGAGTGGGTATATTGCCCAGGCGCGTGCATGGCTGCGCTCTATTTAATCGAGGGCTGACTCAAGTAATGTCAACTGTAACCTTGGGGACGCCAGGGGATGCCCAAACCCTTGATGACCTTAACCCGGAAGAAGAGAAGCGCTATCTACATCATTACAATTTTCCTCCCTTTTCCGTTGGCGAAACTAAACCAATGCGCTCACCTGGACGTCGCGAAATCGGTCACGGTGCTTTAGCAGAACGTGCCCTAGTACCAGTTTTGCCTCCCCAGCAGGATTTCCCCTATGTAATCAGGGTGGTGTCGGAAGTACTATCTTCCAATGGCTCGACTTCCATGGGTTCTGTGTGCGGTTCTACCCTCTCTTTGATGGATGCTGGTGTCCCTATTTCTAAACCCGTTAGCGGTGCGGCAATGGGTCTCATTAAGGAAGGGGATGAAGTCCGCATTCTGACAGATATTCAAGGTATCGAAGACTTTTTGGGTGACATGGATTTCAAAGTCGCTGGTACTGACAGTGGAATCACGGCTTTGCAAATGGACATGAAAATTACCGGTCTCTCGATGGATATTGTTGCCAAAGCCATTGAGCAAGCCAAACCTGCCAGAATACACATTCTTGAGAAAATGTTGGCTGTACTCGAGCAACCCTCTCAGGACATGTCGCCCTTTGCCCCCAGACTGCTGATTATCAAGGTCGATCCCGATCTAATTGGTTTAATTATTGGTCCTGGAGGTAAAACGATTAAGAGTATTACTGAGCAAACTGGTGCCAAGGTGGATATTGAAGACGACGGTAGTATAACTGTCTCTGCCGTCGAAGCCGAGAGGGCCCAAAGAGCGGTGAAAATGATTCAAGGTTTGACCCGCAAGCTCAATGAGGGGGATGTTTATGCTGGGCGCGTTACCAGGATTATTCCTATTGGTGCTTTTGTGGAGTTGCTTCCTGGCAAGGAAGGAATGATTCACATCTCTCAACTAGCAGATTATCGAGTCGGCAAGGTGGAAGATGAGGTAGCTGTTGGCGATGAGGTGGTTGTTAAAGTCCGGGAAGTGGATAATAAAGGTCGCATTAATCTTACGCGCTTGGGCATTCATCCGGATGAAGCAGCAGCAGCGAGGGCAGCTGCAACCTAGTACATTTGAGGAAAAGCTTTGGCTTTAGGGGTGTGAGGCTACCTGAAAAGGGGGTCTGGGGGGCTATAGTGCTACGTTCATACCCGAAGGTTACAGCCGGTGCAGGCATCCTTCGGCAGAGCATAGGTATATGGACACCCCAGGTTAATTTTAGGCGTTCAAACTCGTTAAAATTAACAGGCTCTTGACATATATAGCGCTGCGCGCAGGGAACAGGGAATAGGGAACTCTTAACAGGGAATTAAAAAGCTTGTGCAATAAGGGTTTTAGCAATTCTTCGTCTCTTGAATTTGTCAACACCTGAGCGCGCATTGCTATAAGTAGGTAGGTGTAATTTATTATGCAGATCTACTTAAAAAGCAAATAGAGGGAGTACTCACAAGAACAATTCACCCTGTCTTCAGAGTTGAAATTCCTCAACACAAGCCCTATAGTTTCTAGCTGTAACAATTTAGACGGACTAAGCTTTAAACTAAAGAATGCGTTATCCTTTGGAGAAAACTTAGTTAAGCTGTGCGGAAAATTGTTATTGCTGGCAACTGGAAGATGTATAAAACTCAAGAGGAATCCTCTGAGTTTTTACAGGGATTTATACCGAAACTAGAGCAAACTCCCAAAGATCGAGAAGTGGTTGTGTGTTCTCCTTTTACTGACTTGGGGAGTATGTCCCAGGCTCTACAGGGCACTCGTGTACTACTGGGAGCTCAAAATATTCACTGGGAGGACTCCGGAGCCTATACTGGCGAAATCTCCGGAGCTATGCTGACGGAAATCGGTGTTCGCTACGTTATTGTTGGTCACAGCGAAAGACGTCAGTACTTTGGTGAAACTGATCAAACTGTCAACAAGCGACTTCTGGCTGCCCAGCGTCACGGCTTAATTCCTATCCTCTGCGTAGGGGAAACTAAGCAACAAAAAGATGCTGGTGAAACTGAAGCTGTGATTAGCAAGCAGTTGACAAAAGACCTGGTAGGTGTTAAACAGCAGCAGTTGGTAATTGCTTACGAACCAATTTGGGCAATTGGCACTGGTGATACCTGCGAGGCGAATCAAGCTAATCGGGTGATTGCTTTGATTCGCTCTCAGCTACAGGTAGTTGATGTCCCAATTCAATATGGTGGTTCAGTCAAGCCCAACAACATTGATGAGATTATGGCTCAACCAGAAATTGATGGTGTCCTAGTTGGAGGGGCTAGTTTGGAACCTGAAAGCTTTGGACGGATTGTCAATTATCAAGAGTGATTAAAAGGTATAGCAACGGACATATCAGTTAGGACATCCTATTTTGATTCAAAGGGAGCTCTTAGCAGGGAGTAGGGAACAAGGAAATGTCCTAATCATAGTGGCGACGGCTATAACAGGGAATAGGGGTTAGGGGTTAGGGATTAGTAAAAGATATTAAGACCTCGGCTAATTCTAATTAAGTTCCTGTAAAACTCAAAAATCTTCTCCCCATCTCCCCATCTCCCCATCTCCCCATCTCCCCATCTCCCCATCTCCTCACTCCTGTTCAAGAAATTGCCTGAGGTTGAGATATTTTAACTGCTACCTTCTTGTTGAAAGTGAGCGCATGTTCAACACAATCAATTACAATCGTGTCCCCTTCGACAAAAGTATTTTCTAGAATTTTAGTAGCGATCGCATTTTCTACTTCCCGCTGAATTGCTCTCTTCAAAGGACGAGCTCCATAAACTGGATCGTAACCAACATCTGCTAAATACTCTTGAGCTTTCGAGGAAAGTTCCAGCTTGATTTTTTGATCAGCCAGTAGGCGCTCAATCCGCTTGAGCTGAATGACAACAATTTCTCGCAATTCAGCTTTGCTGAGGGTATGAAAGATAATTGTGTCATCGACGCGGTTGAGGAATTCTGGTCGAAAATGCCCTCTCAAGGCATCTGTCACCCGCTTGTGCATTTCCTCATATTGAGAGTCATTACCAGCGACGCTGAGAATATGTTCGCTGCCAATATTGCTGGTCATGACAATAATCGTATTACGGAAATCTACTGTTCTGCCTTGAGAGTCAGTGATGCGACCGTCGTCAAGTACCTGCAACAAAATGTTAAAAACATCGGGATGGGCTTTTTCCACCTCATCCAAGAGTACCACTGAGTAAGGACGGCGGCGAATTGCTTCTGAGAGTTGTCCTCCCTCTTCATAACCCACGTACCCTGGCGGAGCTCCAACCAAGCGCGAGACAGCATGTTTCTCCATGTACTCTGACATGTCGATCCTGACTAGAGCCTCATCGCTGTCAAACAGAAACTTGGCTAGTGCCCTAGCAAGTTCAGTTTTGCCGACGCCAGTGGGACCCATAAACAGGAAGGAACCAATGGGACGTCCAGGATCTTTCATCCCTGCTCTGGCACGGCGAATTGCTGCTGCCACGGCTGAGACAGCTTCTGTCTGCCCAATCACCTGCTTGTGTAAATGTCCTTCCAGTTGCAGGAGCTTTTGGCGCTCCGACTCCAGCAGTCGCTCCACAGGGATACCAGTCCATTTGCCCACAATTGCGGCAATATCAGCTTCACTCACTTGCTCACGCAACAGGGCAGTGCCCCCAGCCTGGATTTCTAACATCATACTCTCTTTGCCTTCGCGATCGCGCTGTAGAGTCTCCAGGCGTCCATACTTTAGCTGCGCTGCCTTTTCTAGATCATAGGCACGTTCTGCCTGCTCAATTTGTACCCGTAATTGGTCTTCTTCTTCTTTGAGAGTATTAATATCTTGCAATAGCTGCTTTTCCGACTGCCATTGATTGCTCAGTTGCTTTTGTTTGTCCCGGAGAGTAGCAATCTCCTTGTCAATACGTTCTAAACGGGCTTTTGAAGAACTGTCAGCCCTGCTAATACCGCTGCGTTGGTCTTCTCCTTCTATGGATAACTTTTCCATTTCTAGCTGCATCAGCCGGCGGTCAGTCACTTCCAATTCTACTGGTTTGGAGGTAATCTCCATTTTAATTTTGGCAGCTGCCTCATCTACTAAGTCAATGGCTTTATCTGGCAAAAAGCGGTCATTAATATAGCGTTGAGATAAGGTAGCTGCCGCAACCAGAGCCGAGTCAGTGATATTAACCCCATGATGGACTTCGTAGCGTTCTTTGAGTCCCCGCAAAATTGAAATTGTGTCCTCTACATTAGGCTGTTTGACATAAACCTGCTGAAAGCGACGCTCTAAGGCTGCATCTTTTTCAATATGCTTACGGTACTCATCAAGGGTAGTTGCCCCAATACAGCGCAATTCCCCCCTTGCCAGCATTGGTTTGAGCAAATTTCCGGCATCCATTGATCCTTGTTGGGTGGCACCTGCACCAACAACGGTGTGCAATTCGTCAATAAACAGTACAATCAAACCATCAGAGTGAGTAACTTCCCGCAGCACAGCTCTGAGGCGGTCTTCAAATTCTCCCCTATATTTAGCTCCTGCAATCAAACTGCCCATATCGAGGGAAATCAGCTGGCGGTTTTTCAAGGATTCAGGAACATCGCCATTAACGATGCGTTGAGCCAATCCTTCAGCAATTGCCGTTTTCCCGACACCAGGCTCTCCAATCAAGACTGGATTATTTTTCGAGCGGCGAGATAGAACCTGAATTACTCGGCGGATTTCTTCATCCCTGCCAATTACTGGATCAAGTTTCCCTGCTTTGGCTTGTTCTGTTAAATCACGCCCGTATTTTTCTAGGGCTTCGTAGCGAGCTTCAGCACCTTGATCTGTAACGGTTTGAGAGCCTCGAATTTCTTTAATTGCCGCTTCTAGTTTTTGCTTGTCTTGATTGTAGGTTTTAAATAGGCGACGTCCTAGCCGATCATCTTCTGCAAAGGCTAGTAACAAATGCTCGACAGCGATGTACTTATCTGCCAAAGCGTTTCGAGAAGCCTCAGCGTTGTCGAGCATTATATCTAAAGCACGACCCAGATAAAGTTGATCGGCAGCATTAACTCTGGGCTGACGACTGGCGAAGGCTTCTAGTTGCTGCTTAAAGTTGGGGATATCAACGGCTATTCGAGAGAAAATCCGATTTGCCAGCCCTTCTTGTTCCAGCAATGCGATCACAACATGCTCTACCTCTAGCTGTTGATTTTTACAGCGACGGGCAACATCTTGGGATTTAACGATCGCTTCCCAAGCTTTATCAGTGAACTTGCTAGGATCAGTGGGCTGCATTTCCTCAAAAGAACCTATATTTTATAGTATCTCCCAGTAGGCAGTATAACAATCTACGAGTCGATGTTCAGGAGTCTCCGCTTTAATCAGCATTAAGGGAGGCGCTCCTCGGTAACAGGGAACAGGGTGAGCGAAAAAAGGTGTGGGGAAATAATTAAGCAGACGCTCCAGACACTCCAGACACTCCAGACACTCCAGACACTCCAGACACTCCAGACACTCCAGACAGGTCGACAGGTCGACAGATCGACACTCCAGACGCGGAGAACTCAAATCCCACGCAAAATTTCTTCACCCCAGGGAACAACAAAATGTCCTAACAGCTGTGGCGACTGCTATACTAAGCTGTTAAGCATTTAACTTGCATATTTGGGAAAGACCTAAGACTGGCGAGACGCTCATCCCACAGCTATCCCACAAAGAACTGAGATTGCAAGATGACTCCAATAATAATTAGAGAAAAAGAATATACTATCGCCTGGGAAAAATTACCCGCAGACTTCGTCTTACCCGATGAGCCGGTGGAAAACATTAACCAACCCCTTCTAGCTGCAGCTTTGACGGAAGCGCTGGATATTTACGGATTCATTACCAACTCAATGCTAATTGCTTCTAACTTCGGTCTATGCGCCAAAGTTAATGGTAAAACTATAGTCAAAGCCCCTGATTGGCTTTACATTCCCCGTGTCTTCCCAGTAGCTGAAGGAGTCATTCGCTGCAGTTATACTCCCCATGTAGAGGGGGAAATTCCCGCCGTAGTCATGGAATTTTTGTCAGAAACTGATGCTGGGGAATATTCGGTTAGACCCACTTATCCTTATGGGAAAATGTGGTTTTACGAACGTATCTTGCAAATTCCCACCTACGTCATTTTTGACACAGACTCAGGATTTTTAGAAGTAAGGCAGTTAGTTTCTGGACATTACGAAATACAATCTCACAATGCCCAGGGATATTATCGAAATTAATTTGGGTTAAATACCCCACCGTCTATACGGTGCATAAAATTGGTTGGGGTCAAATCCCCATCCAATTTGTCCCCGCGTCCCCGTGTCACCGTGTCCCCGCGTCTTTAACCTATCGCTGCCATGGATTTATCCTTGGGAGTTTGGTATGGCAAGAGATTAGAAAAAACTACCCATTGGTTGCGCTGGTTGGATCAAGAGGGAAACCTATTATTGTGGGGTTCAGAAAAATTGCTCTGGGAGCAGGAGAAAATTGAGCAGGAGCGCCAACGGGCAGAAGCAGCAGAGCAAGAGGTGGCAAGATTGCGTCAAAGATTGCGCCAAGCGGGGCTTTCCGATACTTAAGAGGGGTGAAGAGATATTGTTAGGTTAGGGGTGTACAGCGGTACACCCCTACTAATTTGTTTCCATTAATTCATCTCCACGAGGGAGATTGTCACGAATTTTCAGAAGCCTGGATATTTTGAAGTAGATCCAGTTTCCATTAATTCATCTCCACGAGAATGAGCAATGAGCAATGAACAATGAACAATGAACTAGCTCAACTCTTTTAACTGGAAAATTTTTACAATCGCCTCTTCTACCACTTTATCTGGTGTTGAGGCTCCAGAAGTAACCCCAACGATAATCTCACCGGTAGGCAACCAGTTTTCCTTAACTTCTAATTCCTGATGCAGTGGCTTATGTTCTACCTTATTTCCTGGACCAATCCGTTGGGCGCTGTCAATGTGATAGGAAGGAATCTTATGTTCAATAGCAATTTCTTGCAGGTGGGTGGTGTTAGAAGAGTTAAAACCACCAATTACCAAGATCAAATCCAACTTTTCTTCAACTAACTGTAACATGGCATCCTGGCGCTCTTGGGTAGCGTCGCAGATGGTGTTGAAGCTTTGGAAGTGTTGATTGAGTTCGACTGGACCATACTTCTTGAGCATCGTATGTTCAAAGAGCTTACCAATCTGCTCTGTTTCACTCTTGAGCATTGTGGTTTGGTTGGCAATGCCAATACATTCCAAATCGCGATTAGGGTCAAATCCTACAGAATGAGCCCCTGTAAATTTGGCCATAAATTCTTGTTTAGAGCCGCCATTAAGAATGTAGTTAGCAACATATTCCGCCTCAGCAAGATTAAGCACTATTAGGTATTTGCCGGCAAAGGAGCTAGTGGCTACAGTTTCTTCGTGCTTGTATTTGCCGTGAATGATTGAGGTATAGTCTTTTTTCTTGTGCTTCTCAACCGTGTTCCAGACTTTAGATACCCAGGGGCAGGTGGTATCAACCATCTTGCATTTTTTATCCACAAGCAGTTGCATTTCTTGAACGCTAGCACCAAAAGCAGGTAGAATCACCACGTCACCAGTATCAACCACCGAAAAGTCTTTCTGTCCTTGCTCAACTTGAATAAACCCCACATCCATCTGTTGTAAACGCTGATTCACAGAAGGATTATGAATAATCTCATTAGTGATCCAGATGCGCTCATTAGGGAAGTGTTGACGGGTTTCATAAGCCATAGCAACAGCTCTCTCAACACCCCAGCAAAAGCCAAATGCCTCTGCCAAAAGGATAGTAACATCTCCTCGTTGCAGCCGATAATTGCGGTCGCGAATTTCTTGAATTAGGTTACTTTGATACTCTGAATTTAACTTTAAAGCAACTTCTTGCTCGTGACCAAATCCCCGGCGATGGTAGTTGTCTGAACTGTGGAGTGAGCGTTTGAATGCTTTTGTATCCATGCCTGGCGTTCTTAAGAAATAACTCTATACAAATCTTATCAAGCTAATCACTCTAGACTCTGCTGGATACCTCATTTTCCTATACACTGCCTGTTGTGCATATATAGCAGGAGGCAGAAGGCACAAAATTCATTTCCCCGAGCCATCTCCGCGTCTCCCCATCTCCCCATCCCCCCATCTCCGCGTCTCCCCATCTCCGCGTCTCCCCATCTCCCCATCCCCCCATCTCCCCATCCCCCCATCTATATCCCTACTAAAACTTGACAAATAACTTGTATCGCATTGCGCCAGATGAGGTATCCTTCGGGACTAAGGTGCAAGCCATCGGTAGTTAGCTCAGTTTGGAGTTTACCGTTAGTGTCGGCAAAGAGCGGGTAAAGATCGAGATAAATAGCCCCTTCTGTTTGGGCAATTTTCTGACTGCGCTGGTTAATTTTGCGGATACGACTATTGGGGATAGATTTCAGGTATTCACGTCCTTCCCAGGTTACCGATTCTCCAGAATGAGGTAAAATCGACTGGAGAATAATTTTTGCTTGAGGATGCACTCGCCGCAAGTAGCGAATAATCAATCTTTGGTTTGCCAAAATCGTCTCGTCTTGGACTCCTCGAATTAGGTCATTGATACCGACCATTACGAAAATAGCACTGGGATCAGTCCGATCCAACAACTCCAAACGTCTGAGCAATCCTGCTGAGGTTTCACCAGAAATCCCCTGATTGAGCCAGTTTAGCCCTGAGGGTAACATTTCACTAGGAAACCACAAGCTTAACGAATCCCCGATCAGAACGGTTAAATTTTCAGGATTTTGGGAGGCTATGGCTTGTGCTTCTCTTGAGAGCAGGTTCACCCATTGACGATAATTCAGGTGATGGCGCGGACCGAGTTCCGGTATTTGCTCAGAGGTGAGTTCAGGCAAGGGATAAGAAAGTTCGTTAATTACTGCTGTTTGTTGAACATTTAAGGGCAGGTTAGACCTGTACTGACGCAGTAGTAACCCAGTAAGTGCCAACGCCAGTAATCCATTAGCAGCTAGAGAGAAAATAGCCCAACTAGGACAATTCTTCAATACAAAATGAACACTCAACAGTCGTATTTTGACATTCCCCACAGTCTCAAGCATGGGAATTCTTAAGGAGGTGGGGTTTGCTGGTTTTTCTGTAAGTTTTCTTAAAACTACAAGACTTGCAAGAGCCTCAACTACAGTAGGGGCGTACGGCGGTACGCCCCTACTAATACAAAAAGCACTAAGCATCAATGTTGAGCAAGTAGCCTTAGAAGGAATCTCTCCAAGCCTTTAGGTACTCTTGAGGCTCCTCCAACTAGAAGTCGGGGGATTTTAGAGAAAATTCCTTATGTATATTCCTATTTCTTAGGAACTTGAAGCCATATCACTGGCACCACCAGTCAATCCGGCACCAGAGCCTCTTGCCATTTCATGCATGCCTGCCTCTTTGAGAAAACCACTGTAGGCTTCCATACCGTGTTCGCTAATATCTAAGCCTTCAAGTTCTTCTTCGGGATTCACGCGCATGCCAAAGATTGCTTTGATTACTAGCCAGAAGATGGTGCTAGCAACCACAGTGAAGGCTCCGATCGCCACAATACCAGTAATCTGGTTAATAATTTGACCAACGCCTCCTCCATAAATCAAGCCAAGTTTTTGACCAGCATCATTTTCTGCGAAGGTAAAGATCCCAACTGCTAGGGTTCCCCAAGCTCCATTGACAAGGTGAACTGAAATCGCCCCTACTGGATCATCAATTCTGATCTTGTCAAAGAAGGCAACTGCAAACACTACCAAGATACCCGCAATAGCTCCGATCATCACTGCTGCCCAATAGGCAACGGCATTACAAGGGGCAGTAATTGCCACTAAGCCAGCCAGAATCCCGTTAATAATCATAGATAGGTCTGGCTTGCCATCTTTCAACCAAGAGACGAAGGTAGCTGTGATTCCACCTGCTGCCGCTGCGAGGTTGGTGGTGACGGCAATATAGGGAACAGCTTCACTAGCTGCTAGCTCTGAACCTGGGTTAAAACCAAACCAGCCAATCCAGAGAATCAAACAACCGAGTGTGGCAATACTCATATTGTGACCTGGCAGAGCTAGAGGCCTACCGTTTTCATCGTATTTGCCCAGACGCGGTCCGAGTATGGCAGCCCCCATCAAAGCTGCCCAGCCTCCAACTGAGTGGACGACTGTTGAACCAGCAAAGTCGGAAAAGCCCATGTTACTAAGCCAGGCATTTTGTGACCAAGCCCAATGCCCAGTGATTGGGTAAGCAAGACCTGTTAGTAGGAGGCTAAAGATTAAAAAATCAACAAATTTGATTCTTTCTGCAACAGCCCCAGAGACAATGGTGGCAGCAGTACCAGCAAAGGCAGCCTGGAACAGAAAGAATACGGGGGTAGGTAAACCAGCAGGGAAGGGGTCTAGTCCGTAGGTACTAGGGTCTTCACTGCTTAGGAAAAAGCCGCCCATACCAACAAAGGAAGTGCCCTCACCAAACATCAAGGAAAAACCAATAGCCCAAAAGGCAATTGTTGCTAGGGCAAAAACAATTAGGTTTTTCGAGAGGATGTTAACTGAATTTTTCTGCCGGCAAAAGCCGGTTTCTAGCATCCCGAAGCCGGCATTCATGAAGATCACTAATACAGCTGCCACTAAAATCCAGATGGCGTTTAGGGTTCCCTGTAAGGTTTCTGCGCTTAAGGCCTCCCCATCCTGGGCAACAGCTGCACTATTCCAAACCACTACAATTATGGCTACTAGAGGAATGCAAGCTAGCCAATAGGGTGAAAATGATTTGGCGATAATTTTTAAGGGCTGGAAATAAGACCAATCCCAGGGAGATTGGGAAGACTCTTGCCGGTCAAATCGCCCAGGTTTTGATGGCAGTCTTTCTGTGCTGGAAGTTTTCTTTAATTTTGCTCTAGACATATTGATTTGATTTTGCTCCCTATAAATCTGTTGAACAGATCAATCCCAACATTAAGCTTGGCAAACTATAAATCAAGTAATTGGGAGTGAAGGGCACACCTGATTCAAGGTACTCAGCATGACATAAGTCTTGTCAGATTTACAAGTATTACTGCCAGCTACCATATCGGTGCCTGCTTAAGGTAGGGAGATTTTTGCCAGCTGAATCATAATCTACAATACAGAAGCACATTACAAACAACTGGGAATATAGTCAAGGGAATCAATTGTTCTTAAGGATGGTTTCCTGTTCTCCAGTCACAGTATTTACTCACAGACTAGACAGTTTTAAGAAGATAATTGTATTAAAACCGTTTTTTTTGTATCAAAATATACTGTTATTTATGCCTTTATCTGTTTAACCAATCAGGCAGAGTTCACTGCATGTCACCAAGGTATCGCTGGTAGCCCAACTGTTCAAGCTGGGCTTGTTTATCTATGACTGATTGGGCTAAATCCTGACGATATTGCTGAACTCGTTTCTGTAATTCTGGCTGGTGAGAGGCTAAAATTTGTACTGCTAACAAACCAGCGTTTTTGGCGTTACCGATGGCGACTGTGGCTACAGGAATCCCTCCTGGCATTTGTACAATCGAGTAGAGGGAATCGAGCCCTTGTAGGTGGCGACTCGATACTGGTACGCCAATTACTGGCAAAGGAGTCAGGGCGGCTACCATGCCTGGTAAATGGGCAGCGCCACCAGCTCCGGCGATAATAACTTTGAGGCCTCTTTGGTGGGCGCTTTGGGCGTATTCCACCATCCTTTGGGGGGTGCGGTGGGCAGAAACAATCGCGATTTCGCAGGGAACAGTGAATTCTTCACAAATTGCGATCGCTCCCTGCATTGTTGGTAAATCGGAATCACTGCCCATAATAATGCCAATTAAGGGTTGTTCGTTAGTCATTTTCAGAGCTTGGAAGGGGTTAAGCTGTTAGGCATTTAAATCATATATTTATTTGATATTAGTTAGGGTTTGCTGAATAAGTCTGGTGGTAAGGAGAGGGAGCAGGGAGCAGGGAGTAGGGAGTAGGGAGCAGGGAGCAGGGAGCAGGGAGCAGGGAGCAGGGAGCAGGGAGCAGCGCTATATATTAATTTAGCAAGCCCTAGTTAATTGCTGAAACTCTTGTGCCTTCTGCCTCCTGCCTCCTGCCTCCTGCCTTGCTGTTGTTCATTTTTAATGCACAACAGCTTA
>JAAHGS010000185.1 GCA_010692645.1 Symploca sp. SIO2E9 | reverse complement strand
TTTGACACTCCCCGACCTGAAGGTACGGGGATTCTTGGGCTGATCTTGCCAAACTACTAGCTTCAAATAACTAGCTTTTGGTCTTACAGAGCATACTTGAGCCTTTCAACTCACTCTGATAGCTTAAATTCCTGTGTGTCCCACAGTATTGATGTATCGAGATTTATCGAATTCTCGCCTAACGATTCCCACATTTATACAAGATCTAGGATTTATACTACCAGGGCTCCGGATCAGGAATAGTCCGCTTGGCCTACTTCGTCTTAATATGTGCGCTTTACCGCTAATATTATTCTAGCTTTCAATCTCATTATTTATCAAGATTATTCTCATAAAAAGCCGTCCTAAAAGGACGGGGCTTGAATCCCATATTTTTGGTCACCCAGCAGATGACTCTAGTGTTGATTTGACTACTTCATAGCGTTGAATAAAGCTGTTAGAGTACGGTCTTCATGGGGATTGACATGGCGATCGAGAAAAGAAATACTAACTGCAAAGGGTAATGCGATCGCTGCGAGTTCCGGTTCAATGCCTTCCATTAACTGATCGAGCGACTGTGGAACTTTTAGGGCTGATTTAATACCCAAAAGCATATTGTCATCCAAACTGATTTCCTGTAGCTGTGGATAGAGCGTGTCCCAGTCAACATTGTTATCTGGAGTACCAACTTGAATGACATAAGCCAGTAATCTCTGGAGCTTGCTTTGCTGCTTCGGATTCATCTCCAAATAGGTTAATTTGGAGGTGCTTGTCTTCTGAGGACTTTCATTAAGATTATTAATAATTTTTTGCCAATCGCTAGTATCACAGGAGTCTGGCTTGCATACGCTTAGAGAAACCTGAATTTGGTTAGATTTAGCATTGACATTGGTAACGGCAGCTCGTACACCTAAGTAACTAAGCCACTGGGCTATAGTTGAAACCAGTGTTGAACGCGTTGCTTTAGTGTTTGCCAGTAATCGAATCTGAGTGCGCACTAGCGGGCGCACAATCTCTGAAAGCATAAAATCACCACCCTACAGTCAACTGCAATCTAAGCCAATTGGCTAGCAACTGGCCTGATGTATCAACTTGCTTGTGACAAGTATTGAAGGAATTTTACTGTAGTTGAGAACAAAAACTCATCTTCTTTATATAGGGTTTATAACAAAGCTGCACAACTCCAACACCAATTAGTCGTTCCTGTCCCTGCTCTGCTAGTGTGAAATAAAGTTAAAGTTAAACACGTCTTAGTTTCATTGTTTACTACAATCTGATGTCTGATAAATCTCCCCCTTTCATCCAAACGCTAACCCCAGAGCGCTGGTTAGGATGGAGTATGGACTTCATTGGGGCAGGCTACATTGGTTTATTGGTCAAAAATGGTAGGTGTGTGCGTATTTGGTATCCAGGGCGTCATCTTAGCTTTGCTCTCCCCTGGCTAGAAAAATGCGAATTGATTCTGGTAGATGGTAAACTCCGGAATTTACAGATTATCTCTCAAGGGGATTTTTTATCCCGAGACCAATATCTAGTTAATGTCTCTCTCAATGTAATGTATCAGGTAGTGGATCCAGCCAGAGTAGTGCTGGAAATATCTGATCCCATCACCGCCCTCACCAGTGAGATTAAAGATAATCTGGGAGTAGCAATTAGTCAGCTTAGTGTTGAACAGTTGCTTAATCAAGGACGAGTGCAAATTAGAAATTATTTACTCGAAAATACTGATGCTTACTATGCCTTAGGTTTCAATATAGATGTGCGAGTAAGCGATATAAGTTTCCCTCAAACTCGCGGAGTAATTCGCCAGGTTGAGGGTATGAGTGCCAGACAGGAGGCAGAGCACGAAGCGGGGCTACAAATGCAAATTGCTGAAGCTGGTCGTCCGGAGTTACAACCACCACCAGTGCAGCAAGTTAATATTGTTTCTGGTAGTGACTCTAACTTAGATGATACGCTACAGGATAGTAGTTTTGCCCTCAAAGAGGAATTAACCTCATCGAAAGCTCTACCTACTAAATCTCCAATGGGGTTAGCCCCTACAGTCTTACTTCCGAATCCAGAAGGAGTAATTGCACGTTTGGTAAATTGCCTCTCAGGGGCAAGAATTGTGATTTCAATTACGCCTTTTACAATTGGTAGGGAAGCTAGTAACAATCTTGTCCTTGAAGATCCTTTATGCTCCCGCAACCACGCCCAAATTATTCAAGATACTGATGCTGAGGGTAATCTCCGATATCAGCTAATTGATATGGGCAGTTCCAATGGCACTTTTGTTGAGGAGCAGCGACTTGCAGCCAATCAGCCTTTCCAGCTATCTTCAGAGGATGTGATTAGGATTGGTACTCAAGAGTGGACATTCCAATTATCTCAAACCTGATTATCTAATACCGATTTCATTTATGTTGGCTACAGATACTGATGATGCGGAGACGCGGAGATGCGGAGACGCGGAGACACGGAGACGCGGAGACGCGGAGACACGGAGACGCGGAGACACGGAGACGCGGAGACAGGGGGATTGATATATAGCAGGCATTTAGGAAATTGGTATAAGTTAGATTTACAGATTTATATTTAAATTTTGGTTTTTTCTCTACCTATTGCCAAAGATTTTTTGGCAATAGGTCTAGTGATGACATTGTTATCAAAAATCTACTGGGCTAGGATGTTACAGATGATATGGTACTCAACCAGTTTGGATTCTAGAGCTGTTGATGGCGGTGAATAATGGAACTCATCCAGAAACTTACTTTTTTATATAGAAAATATCTACAAAAGGATAATATTCCAGTACGGTGTCTCAAAAAGATTCGGGAAGCTAAAGAGAATAAGCTTGAAGAACTAAATTTAAGTAACTATGGTTTTCCTGGCAA
Source organism: Symploca sp. SIO2E9 (assembly GCA_010692645.1). Taxonomy (GTDB): domain Bacteria; phylum Cyanobacteriota; class Cyanobacteriia; order Cyanobacteriales; family Coleofasciculaceae; genus SIO3C6. Next base: position 10,279 of record JAAHGS010000185.1, on the reverse strand, counting down.
TAAATACCAATTAACTAAGATTCCGGAAGAGGTTTTTGAATTAAAGAATTTAAGAGTCTTAATTTTAAGGAACAATATAATATATAAATTACCTAAATCTCTGGGCAATCTAAGTAATTTAACTAAGCTAGATTTAAGTTATAATCAGTTATCTACGCTCCCAGAATTTTTAGAAAATATAAGTAATTTAACTAAACTATATTTAATTCATAATCAGTTATCTACACTGCCAGAATCCCTAGGGAATCTAAGTGATTTAACTGAGCTAGATTTAAGTGGTAATCAGTTATCTACACTGCCAGAATCCCTAGGTAATCTAAGTAATTTAACTGAGCTAGATTTAAGTGGTAATCAGTTATCTACACTGCCAGAATCCCTAGGTAATCTAAGTAATTTAACTGAGCTAAATTTAAGTGATAATCAGTTATCTACACTGCCAGAATCCCTAGGTAATCTCACTAATTTAACTAAGCTATATTTAAGTGGTAATCAGTTATCTACACTGCCAGAATCCCTAGGTAATCTCACTAATTTAACTAAGCTATATTTAAGTGGTAATCAGTTATCTACACTACCAGAATCCCTAGGTAATCTCACTAATTTAACTGATCTAGATTTAAGTAGTAATCAGTTATCAACACTGCCACAATCACTAGGTAATCTCACTAATTTAACTAAGCTAGATTTAAATTGTAATCAGTTATCAACACTGCCAGAATCCCTAGGCACTCTCACTAATTTAACTGACCTAAATTTAAATTATAATCAGTTATCAACACTGCCAGAATCCCTAGGCACTCTCACTAATTTAACTGACCTAAATTTAAATTATAATCAGTTATCAACACTGCCAGAATCCCTAGGTAATCTCACTAACTTAGCTTTCCTATATTTAAGGGATAATCCCCTAGTAAATCCACCTCCTGAAATTGTAAACAGAGGAATTCAAGCAATTAGAGATTATTTTAGACAAATAAAAGAAGAGGGAGAAGATTATATTTATGAAGCTAAATTACTCATTGTGGGTGAAGCTGAGGCAGGAAAAACATCTCTAGCTCAGAAGATTCAAAACCCCCAATATCAACTCCCAGAAAGTCAACCGTCAACAGAAGGTATTGATGTTGTTAAATGGAGTTTTACTATATTAGATAAAGAACAAAAAACAAGAGAATTTAAAGTCAATATTTGGGATTTTGGTGGACAGGAAATTTATCATGCTACTCATCAGTTTTTCTTAACTAAACGTTCTCTTTACACCTTAGTCGCCGATTCTCGAAAAGAAGATACAGATTTTTATTACTGGCTGAAGGTGGTGGAACTCCTAAGCGATAACAGTCCCCTGCTAATCGTCAAAAATGAAAAGCAAGACCGATATATAGATATAGAAGAAAGAAGACTAAGGGGGGAATTTACTAATCTTAAAGAGATTTTAGCTACTAACCTAAAAACCAACCGAGAATTAGATCGAATCTTAGATAAAATTAAACACTATATTCAACACTTACCTCATGTGGGTAGTCCTTTACCTAAAACCTGGGTAAACGTCAAAAAAGCTTTAGAAGAAAATGAAAATAACTACGTTAGCCTTGATAATTATCTAGAAATCTGCAAGGCTAACGGTTTTGCCGACTATAAAGATGCCATACAACTCAGTCAATATCTGCACGATTTAGGAGTTTGTTTACACTTTCAGGATGACCCTATATTAAGTAAAACAGTAATTCTTAAACCAGAATGGGGAACTGATGCAGTTTACAAAGTTCTAGACAACAAGACAGTTATAAATAATTTAGGACGCTTTAGCAAACAAAATTTAGCTGATATTTGGAGTGAAGCAAAGTATCAGAGAATGCTCCATGAGCTGTTGCAACTGATGCTTAAGTTTAAGCTGTGCTATGAAATTCCTAACAGCAAAGATAATTATATTGCACCTCAATTGCTCAGTAAAGATAAACCCGATTATCCTAGCTGGAATTCCAATAATATTTTACAACTACGCTACAGCTATGAATTTATGCCCAAAGGCATTTTAACCAGATTGATTGTGGAAATGCACAGAAATATTTACCAAGATATTGTCTGGCGTTATGGAGTAATTGTAACTAATGATTATGCTCAAGCAGAAGTAATTGAGTATTACGATAAAAAAGAAATTAGAATCAGAATTATTGGAAAAAACAAACGGGATTTAATGACGATTGTTACTAACGAAATCGATAAAATCAATGATGAATATGAAAGAATAATAAGTGATAACAATGACATCTATAACGTTTCTCAAATTGATGAAGTACAGTAGTCTGGGTTTTAGGAAACTCTTAACAGGGAATAGGGTAAAAAATGAAGTGTATCTCACTAAGAAAGAGAATTGCTATCTTACTTAAAAAGACCTACTTAAAAAGTATTTGTAGAAATATTTTTGTAATCGATATAATCGAATTGTTTATCAAGATACATCGCATTTATCAAAAAAGAGGTCATAATCTGTGAAAATTATTGCTGTTTACCATAACAAAGGTGGCGTGGGTAAGACAACAACTGTAGTTAATCTAGCAGCCGCTCTTAGGAAGAAAGGTAAGAGAATATTGGTGATTGATCTAGATAGCCAAGCTAACACTACATTTGCCACAGGTTTAATTAAGTTTGATGATGAAGAATTTGATGATATCCGAGATAACAATATTCTTCAAGTATTACAATCAGAAGAATTCTACCCTATTCAAGAAATTGCCAGAAAGTCTCAGTTTAATAATCCAGAAATTGATGTACTCCCTTCACACATCGACTTGATGCAATATGAAACTGAATTAAATCAGCTTGATTACAGTAGGCTGATCCTGATTGAAAAACTAGAAGAAGTCAAAGATATATATGATTTTGTCCTGATTGATACCCCTCCATCTTTGAATCTATATGCCAGAATTGCTCTGATTACAGCTGACTATCTAATTATTCCCTCAGATTTAAAACCTTTTGCTAATCAAGGCTTAGTCAACATCAAGGACTTCGTTAAAAAAATTGATGGTTTTAGAAGACAGATTAAAAGATCTCCTCTTGAGGTTTTGGGTGTTCTCGCTTGCAAGATATCGACTAATGTCAGATTTGTACAATCTACTTTAAGAAATCGCATGGAAGTGATTAAGCAACGCTATAACTTTAAGATCATGGAAACCATTATTTATGACAGGGATGACTTAGCAAAGTGTGCTGAAAAAATTCAGATACTAGAAAACAAAGAGATAGCTGTTCCCATTTCCGTGCTTGATTTCAAACCTGATTCAGCCTCAGCACAAGAATTTGAATTACTAGCGATGGAAGTATTGCAAAAAACAGGAATGAAGTAATGAAACTATCCCTTTCGCTTGTAGCTGTCAAAAAAATTACTTCTAAAGTGCCTCGCTCCAAATTTTTAGACAGTGAGTTGGAGTTGGCTGCCCATTTGATTCTAGAAGCAGAAGGAGTTATTAACCCGATAGTTGTTTGCCGCAAGAGTATAAATTCCTATGAAGTTATTGCTGGAGACTTTGAGTACTATGCTGCTGTCAAAGCCAGAGAAGTAAATCCTCGTAAAGGTGAGATGATCGGGGCATTTATTATTGGAGATGAAAATGAAAAGGTACTTAAAGAGCAAGTTGAATTACTTAGAAAATCTATAAATTCAGGGGCTTCAACAACATCTTCTGTCTCTGCCTCCAAAGAGTATGAAACTCTCATCAAAAATATGATTGAATCCCGTTTAACAAAGACAGAATCTTGGCTTGAAGAGCGCCTGTTAAAATTAGAGGATGAACTTAAAGAGACTAAAAATAACTTACCCCAGCAGCTGGTACCATTAGATGCTTTTAATAGTCTAAGTATGGCTGAACTGATTTTGAGATTAAAAAGTGCTGGCTTAACTGATAAGGCAGCTACTCAGATTGCTAAAAGTGTCGTGCGTGAGCGCAGTCATAAACAATTTGCCTCCTTGAGTGATGTAGTTGCACGTATTAAAATTACCAGTGGCAAAAGGCAGATTAAAGCTATAAGCGCTGAGAAGATGTTAGCTATTATTGATAGTTGGTCAAAACTCTGGTTTCTTTAAAAAGCTTATCTCAGAAGTACATTTAAGAGATTTAGTAGCTCAAAAAGTCTTTGAGGTCAACTCTAAATCAAGAGTAGGTTATATTTGTGCAAGTGGACTCCTAATTATCTTATCTATAAATAATTCCAGAAGGTCTGATGAATATTTTGATGCTCTCCTCAACCTTCCCCTATCCACCCAGTCGCGGGGGAACCGAGATCCGAACCTTTAACTTGCTAAAATACTTGCAGCAGCGCCATGAGGTGACGCTGGTTACTCAGCGCCATGGGGGAGTTTCAGACTCTGAAGTTGAAGAACTTCGCAATCATACTACCAAGCTTGTGGTGTTTCCCCTGCCGCCCGAACCAAAGAACCAAGCAGGAATTGGCAATTTGCTGGGGAAAGTGGGGCGCTTTAGTGAAGCAATAGTCAAAGCCACACCACCAAACGTACTGTATCGCTACTCGCCGGACATTCAGACTTGGGTAGATGAGCATGTTCAGGCAGGGAAGTTCGACGCTATCACTGCTGAACACAGCGTCAATGAAATCTATGTCAGGCCTCAATGGAGAACTTCAGTCCTAACTGTGGTTGATGTCCACAGCTCCCTCTATGGCTGGATTAATAACCATTTGGAAATGGGAGCATCTCCTAATTCCCTGCGGGATCGTCTATATCTTTCCCTATTATTAGCTCGCTACGAGAAACGCTACTGTTCTAAATTCTCTAAAATTGTTGTAACTACCGAAGATGATCGACAACAATTCCATCGATTCCGTCCAGGTGCTCAAATCGAGGTTATTCCCAATGGAGTTGATCTTGAAGTTTTTCCCTACCGTTCCCAGGATCCAGGAGGACATGGATTAATTTTTGTCGGAGCTATGGATGCTGAGCATAATATTGAAGCTGCTCGCTTCTTTGCCCTAGAAGTATTGCCTGTGCTACAGCAGCGTTACCCTGATGCTACTTTTAGCATTGCTGGGGCACGACCAACAGCAGAAGTTTTGAAACTAGGCGAAAACCAAGGTGTTATTGTAACAGGTAGAGTCCCCTCAATGGCTGAGTATCTCCACAAAAATGCAGTTTGCGTAGTACCCCTGCGCACAGGGTTTGGGATTAAAAATAAAACTCTGGAAGCGATGGCAGCTGGAGTGCCTGTAGTGGGAAGCGATCGCGGTCTAGAAGGACTAACCGTTGATAGCAATCATAAACCGCTGCGGGCATTGCGTGCGAATCAGGTAGAGGAGTATGTTGAAGCCATCAGTAGGCTCTTCGATGAGCCGCAACTGCGAGAACAATTGTCTCGCCATGGCAGAACCTTAGTGGAAAATGAGTATACCTGGGATAGGGCTGGTCAATGCTATGAACAAGTACTAGTATCGAGTTCTTGACCTCTTCTTGCCTTAAAAAGACGAGGATTGATCCGGTTGCTGCGGGGCGCTCTCAAAGAAAGCCCCTTGACTCTGTTTCAGGTGATTTTTAATTGATATTAGTTAATGACTGAAACTATTGTTCCTTTTAGCAGTAAATTGATTAGCTTTAAATAAAGCTTTGATAAAGATTACTTAGTATCTCTAATAAATTAATCATTTACCCCTGTCAACTGAAGTAGAATCCTTATCTAGAGGGGATCTACAAAAATTAAATCAACAAACCTGCAGTTCTCACTGCCTAGACCTTTTAGTAATTTGCAGCAGAAATCAGACCAAATGGTCTAAGATTCTATAAAAGCCAGAGGTCAAAGAAACTTAAGATTTTATTTACAGATACCCTCTAGGCAAACTTACTACAATTTCTCACAACCTGAAACTGTATGAAGATTCTCATGCTCTCTTCCACTTTTCCCTATCCGCCAACGCGGGGAGGAACTCAGGTGAGGACTTTTAACTTACTGAAGTACCTGAGTGAGCGTCATGATATCACCATGATGACTCAATCTTCTGAGGACATCAGCGACGAAGAAGTGGAAGTACTGCGTGAGTTAGTGGAAGAACTAGTGGTTTTTTCTCGACCAGCAAAACCAGAACCAGAAAAAGGAATACTCAAGACAGTACAGCGCTTCAATAAGTTTGTCCAAGAGGGAACACCTCCTTATGTACTGGAGATCTTCTCAGATGAAATTCAACAATGGGTCGATGAGACCGTAACTTCTGGGCAGTTTGAGGTAGTTACCTGTGAACATAGCGAAAATGAAATTTATGTGCGACCAGAATGGCAGCAACAACTGCCAACAATAGTCAACATTCATCGTTCTTTCTATGGCACTCAGCGCAATCTGTTGGAAACAGGAGCATCAGAAAATAAGGTCAAAGACCAGTTGAATTTGACTCTATTGCGCCGTTATGAAGAGTTATATTGTTCAAAATTCACCAACATCGTGGTGACAACACCCGAAGAACGGCGTTTGATTACTTCTTTTGAAACGCCAGCTCCGATTGCAGTGATTCCCAATGGGGTGGATTTTTCTCTATTTCCTCGACGCATCTCTGATCCTGGAGGGCACAAGTTAGTTTTTATCGGAGCAATGGATAACTTATCAGACATTGATGCAGTGCGCTTCTTCAGTTTGGAGGTGTTTCCCGAAATTCAAGAGCGCTATCCAGGAGCAAGCTTAGAATTAGTTGGTGCAAGACCAACTAATGAGGTTTTGGAATTGGCAGAACAACCTGGTATTAAAGTCACTGGTAAGGTACCTTCGATGGTAGATTACCTGCATAAAGCCACGGTCTGTGTCGTGCCATTACGCACAGGATATGGGATTAAGAATAAAACTCTGGAGGCAATGGCTGCAGGAACACCAGTGGTGAGCAGTGATTGTGGCTTGGAAGGACTGACAGTTGATGGTGCTGATGTGCCAATTAGGGCTTTGCGAGCCAATGAACCAGCAGAGTATGTGTACGCTGTTAGTAGGTTATTTGAAGACCGACAACTGAGAAAGCAACTGTCTGAGAATGGACGAAAACTGGTTGAAGATAAATACACCTGGAAAAGGGCTGGCGAGCTTTATGAAAAGGTACTATTGGGAATGAAGGATTAGGCATTACCATCAGAAACCTGGGAAAATAGTAAAGGCGCATCACTAAGACCTTATAGTTAGTTAGTCAATGCCAAATTCGCACCTAGAGTTTGAAAAGCAACCCCTAGTAAACCAATCGCAGTTGAGTGGTTGCCTTGTCAACTTAGGCGCTGCTGTCACCATAGTTGCCAGTGGCGCTCTTGCTGCTGCTGGTATCTGGCTGGGAATGCGCCTAATGATTGAACCCCATAGGGTTATTTTGCCCGATAAATTTCTGCCCAATTGGGTTCGCAGCAGACTAGCTACTGATAAGCCAACACCTACTATTGCCGCTATCGAAAAAGAACTTAGCGCCCTTGGACTAAAAGCTGGAGTTCCTCTATCCCTTAACTCAGAACTGCTGCTGCCAGTTTTGAAATCATCCCCTAATTGTCAGAGCAATTGCGAGCGCATTGTTGAACTGAGAGTTTATCAACCAATTGGGTTAATTAGTGAGCAGGCCTCCTATCAATTAGTTAGTCGATTGACGATTACTGAGCCTGAGGAGTACTTTGTTGTTTCTATACCGACAGGTGGCGAATCGACTCACACAGGTTCCTCCCGTTTACTGCCCTTAACTAAACTTAGTCGCCTTGAGGGAAACTCTACAACAGAAGGTTTCTGGTTTAATCTTTCTGGTCAGTTTTTAAGTGAAAATTCCCCTACAACTTACGGACAAGTAATCCACTACAACCCTGAGCAAATACACCTGAGCCTGATGCTAGAGTGGACAACTCCTAATCAGCTTGAGCCCTATTGGCAGCAAGTGACTGACAACTCAACACCGGAGTTAGTGGTTAATCAGAGCGTCGGTTTAGAACCCCAGTTCAAAGTTTACCAGATTCAACCCCGCTCCTTTGTACCTAACCCAATCTATCTCGAGGAAATTGCTCTAGGACAACCTGCTATTGACACTCAAGGCTATCGCAATGCTTTGATGCTAGCTGAGCATGGTCTATGGTCTCCCGCTTGGAAAAAGTTGCAATCGCAGCAACAGAAGCCAGATTGGTCAGCTGCTGCTCAAGCACAAATGGATGTGATTCAACTGCACGCACAAGTTACAAGGTCTCAGTCAAGACAAACTTGGGCAAGCCCTAGTCAGCAAATCCTTACTAGTCTAGTTGATGGAAACTGGGCAGATGCCTTACAAGTATTTCGCAACTCAGGTATCGGTGCGCCCTTGCAGGAAGTGGCAACGCTACTTAAAACAGATTCAGGTCGCTTGTGGGAACGGGTTGAAGCTGCCCTCAAGGTCAATCCTGATGATAGTAATGTTAAAGCCTGGGGAGCATTAATTCTAGCCGCCCAGCAAAATAACTCTAATGATCAGTTTCCTAAAAACCTCGATCCCAGCAGCTGGTTGCAGCAATTACCACAAACAGAACCAGCAGATTATGCCTGGATTGACGAATTAATTGACCTTCTGGGGGTTGCCCTTGCCCAAGGGGAACCAAGCAGCAATCATTTGAGCCAAATTATTGGTGATGCACAACAAGTAACAGGTGTCAACCCCAAAGATTGGCTACAGCCTGAAGTTCTCAAGCATGGGAAAGAAGCTATGTCTGAGCAAGGGTGCAACTCTGTGCCTGTACATTTGTGTAACTCTGGACTTGTGCGCTTCCTAGTACCTTCATCTTCTCAAGAGCAACCAACTTTACAACTAGAGCCACAGCAAGTTTGGTATCAGGTGCAGGTAACGGCATTTAATGATGGTCAGCGCTGGCAGCAGAAGCCTTTTGTTAATTTGCAACTGTCTAAAGTTCTCCCGGCAAGGCAGCTGTGGCAATATCTGGGCTTAGAAACTGATCCCCGAATTCAGATTACTGTCTGGAGAGCAGACGGCACCCAGGAATCAACCATGGCAACAGTTAAAGCTGTTTCCTACCAAAAAGGTAGGCTCCAGCTCTTGGCAGCAGGAGTACCGCTTCCAGGAGCAAGCCCCAACACCAGCACTACTATCAGCAGCCGTCCTCTGGCACACACACCAAGCGCTTTACGCTGGTTAGAGCCTAGTTCCATTAGCTTGTCAGAGCTTGACAAAATTCAGCCCCAATGGGTTTCGGCAATTGTGCCCACACTCTGGCGAGAGTTGCACTCTAGCGAAAAGCTTGCTGCTGTTGAAGATCCTAGCAAGGCACGGATACTAGGCGAAATTGGACATTGGTTGCTTCAACCCATTGATATTACAGGTAACAATGAGCCAGAAGCAGTACTCAGAGTCTATGAAGACCTCTCAGTTACCATCAATAGATCCCAACGTCAATTACAGACTAAGGAAGTTATAGACGTAGCGCCGGAACGCCTATATAAGCCCCGAACTGTAATTTTTTCTCAGAAGGGTACCTTGCTCTATAGTGAATTTTCCCAAGATGCCAGTGCTTCGCTGACAGCAATCGCTGATTTGGGAGATGGTGGTTCTGTTGCTTTAGTTGTTGATGGCTCCAATACCTACAACCTCAAGCGTTGGTCAGCAGAAAAACAGCGCTTTGAGTAGGTTCAAGCGCTAACTAAGTTTGCAGGTTAAGAATATTCATGGTTGATTACCTAGAGCAAGCTTTCCATTGCCTCTAATTAGGTGAATCTGGTTGTACCCAAGTCAGTCTTTGCTGTTTGATTATTTGTAGATGCTGCAAGAGAGATTCGACTTCTGCCTGCAAATAAAGATACTTGACTTGCTGGTCAGCTTGATAGGGAAATTTGATCAATTCCATCGGGTAGGGTTTGTCCATTTGACTTCTAGAGCAGTTTTTCACTGATTGGGAATCACCAATCGCACTTGGTGAATAACTCAGACTAGATGAAGGAATTGGCATCAGTTACTCAATAGTAATTTGTACTTACTCGCACCACTTAGTAATTGTAGCCTGAACGTTAAGCTTTGTTTAATTAATCTGGTCAGAAGTCCCAGATTAGGTCTGGTCAGCATCAAGATGAATCGCCTGTGGAGACGGTATGGTGGGTTTTTCGGAGTCTAGCAAAGCTTCCAAAATTTCGCTGTTTCGGGGGGCAAGCCGCTTCCAGAAAAGGGGGATTCTTTTCACCTCGCCAGGAAAGCCCAGGCACCAAGGGGGTGAGCGAAAAAAGGCGTGGGGAAATAAGTAAGCAGACGCTCCAGACGCTCCAGACGCTCCAGATGCGGAGAATTCAAATCCTAACCCAAATTT
>JAAHGS010000184.1 GCA_010692645.1 Symploca sp. SIO2E9 | reverse complement strand
ACATCCGCAAAGACACCTTGCATAAACTCACCACGTATTTGGCTAAGAACCACAGCCAGATAGTGATTGAGGATTTGAAGGTCTCAGGGATGCTCAAGAATGGCAAATTGGCGAAAGCGATTCAGGACATGGGTTTCTATGAGTTTCGTCGGCAGTTGGAATACAAGTGCCAGCTGTACGGCTCTGAGTTGGTAGTGGTCAGTCGATGGATGCCCTCATCAAAGACTTGTTCTGGCTGCGGAGACAAGAAACAGATGCTGTCTTTGTCAGAGCGCACATTTGAGTGTTCTAAGTGTGGATTGAGATTGGACAGAGATCTAAATGCTGCCATTAATCTGAGCCACTGTGGTCTTGGGGTCTCCCCAAGGGTCGCAAGTGGCGTGGCAAGGGCGGGCAGCTTGCCCGTGTCAGCCTGCGGACTGGATGGTGCCGACACTACCAGGGTGAAGCAGGAAGAAAATGTTAGCAATTGTTAGCGTTTTTGGAGCGGTGAAAGTATTTTGCTCTTGATTTCAGAGACAATAGTTACAGATGCAGGATGAATTCTTTGACCCAGGTATGTGCAAACTTATGAACTTGATGATTAGGGTAGTTTTAGCTGCCGCTTTCCTAGGCTCAGTGGCTTCTTGTTCAAGACTGCCCTTACTGGGTCAGAATCAAGATGAGAATACAGCAGAAAGTATTCCCACAGCTACGGAAGAGGAGGCTTCGACTCAAGTGCCAATTCAAAGTGCTAATGTGCCATCGACACAGACTCAAGAGAGTGAACAGACAACGGCGCAGGTACCTAATTCTACAGCAGCTCAAGAGAGTACAACTACAGCTCAAGGAAATAGTAGTACTACACAACCATCATCATCAAACTCTAATCAGCCGATTCGAGCGCTATGGTAGATTTGCCCCTGGAGTTTTTCAACTGCAAGCCTACAAACCTCTAGAGGCATCAGCCATCTTCTCGACTATTTCCTAATGAAGGCAACAAGTGACATTCTCATTATCGGCGGCGGCGTTATCGGTATGGCGATTGCTGTTGAACTAAGGTTGCGCCAACTCTCAGTCACCGTTGTCAGCCGCGACTCCCAACAAGCCTCCTCTCTGGCAGCAGCAGGGATGCTTGCTCCTCAGGCAGAAGCGATATCCAACCCTGCGATGCTCGAGTTGTGCCTAAGGTCGCGTACGCTATATCCTCAATGGTGCGCTAAGCTCGAACAGCTGACTGGTGTGGCTACTGGCTACTGGCCCTGCGGAGTTATAGCACCTGTTTACACTGGGCCGGAAACTGCAGACAACACTCAATCTGAAACTGACCCAACTGCATTATGGTTAGATCAAGATGCCCTTCATTTGTATCAAGCTGGCTTGAGCAGAGAACTTGTCGGTGGCTGGTGGTATCCTGAAGATGCTCAGGTAGATAATAGAGCTTTAGCTAGGGCATTGCGGCTGGCTGCACAGGAATTGGGTGTAAACATCCGCGAAGGTGTAGAAATTGAGGCAATTGAGCAGCAAAACCGCCTTGTTTGCGGGCTTATAACCTCTATAGGTAAACTACAGGCAGACCATTATCTACTAGCAGGTGGCGCTTGGTCAAGTCAGCTATTGCCACTGGCAGTACGTCCAAAAAAAGGTCAAATGCTGTCAGTGCAAATGCCAGTAAATAAACCTCAGCCCTTACCTTTAGTTAGAATCATCTATGGCGAAGAAACCTATCTGGTGCCCCGTCGTGATGGTCGAATTTTAGTTGGTGCCACCAATGAAGATATTGGTTGGGAGCAACACAACACGCCAGCAGGGATTCACTCCTTGCTAGGACGAGCAATCAGACTGTATCCTCAGTTGCAGGACTGGCAAATCCAAGATTGCTGGTGGGGTTTTAGACCAACAACACCGGATGAACTACCAATTATCGGCATTGGTCCTTGCCCAAATCTGACGATTGCTACTGGTCACTACCGCAATGGTATCCTCCTCGCACCGATTACAGCTATGCTGCTAGCTGACTTAATTAAGGAGCAAAAATCTGACCCACTGCTAGATCATTTCCGCTACGACAGATTCTACAATAAATCTGCTCTCAACCACAAGAGTGTTATGCTCACTACTCCCATCACCCAAGTTGCGCCTCAGACTTCATCAGTAATACAAAAGGCCTCGACTGACCAACTAACTATTGCAGGTCGTACTTTTAATTCTCGCTTAATGACTGGTACGGGAAAATATAGTAGTCTAGAACTCATGGAGCAGAGTATTACTGCCAGTGGTAGTGAAATTGTCACCGTCGCCGTGCGTAGGGTGCAAACGAAAGCACCAGGTCATGAAGGACTTTCTGAAGCATTAGATTGGACAAAGGTGTGGATGCTGCCAAACACAGCAGGCTGTAAAACTGTCGAGGAAGCTGTGCGGGTGGCACGGTTGGGTCGAGAAATGGCAAAGTTATTGGGTCAAGAAGATAATAACTTTGTGAAATTGGAAGTGATTCCTGATGCCAAGTATTTGCTACCTGATCCCATTGGCACCTTGCAAGCAGCAGAGCAATTGAGCAAAGAAGGCTTTGCCGTGTTACCTTATATTAATGCTGACCCTTTATTAGCTAAACGCCTAGAAGAAGTTGGTTGTGTCACAGTGATGCCTTTAGGTTCACCGATTGGTTCAGGTCAAGGAATCAAGAATGCTGCTAACATTCAAATAATTATTGAAGAGGCTAGGGTGCCAGTAGTGGTGGATGCTGGGATTGGCACACCCAGTGAGGCAGCTTATGCTATGGAATTGGGCGCAGATGCTTTATTAATTAATAGTGCGATCGCTATGGCAAAAAATCCAGTAGCGATGGGCAAGGCCATGGGTATGGCAACTGAGGCTGGGCGTCTTGCTTATATAGCGGGGCGAATGCCTATGAAAAGTTATGCCAGTGCCAGTTCACCCTTAACAGGTACGATTAAGTAGAATAAATGCTGAACGAGAATCAGTAGGTTATTTCGATTGTGTTCATTGTTGACGGTTCATTGTTCATGGTCTTGTATACCGTAGCTGTAGAATACTTTCCTCAATGAACTATGTTTGCGAACCATGCCCGTAGCACGCACCATGTTTGCGCAGCATGCGCGCAGCGCGTACCATGAATTATATTAGGAAATACTTATGAATTTACCTATTATTATAGATGTTACCATTAGTTTGATTCTCCTTTACTTAGTCTTGAGTTTAGTTGCTTCTGAGATTCAAGAACTACTGACCACAGTGTTAGAGTGGAGAGCGAAACACTTGCGAGAAGCAATTGTGAATCTACTAGGAGAAAAAAGCTCTGAAGACCCACTAATCCAAAAGCTTTACAATAATCCTTTAATTAGAAGTCTGAATCAGAAAGATCTTAGCAGGGCTAAATCAATAGGTCCTTCCTATATTGCACCTGAAATATTTTCAAGAGCCTTCTTAGAAACTATAGAAGATGTAGCTTCTCAAGCACCAGATAATATAGATAGCTTAATTGACCATATTAAGGATTCTAATTTACCTGATACTTTGAAGGAAAATTTTTTAGTTCTAACTAAATTGACCAGATCCAAAGTTAAGGAAAAAGGGCAACAGTTAGAACAACTAGAAAAAGAAGTTAGAGATTGGTATGACCGCTCCATGGAGCGTGCCACTGGAGTCTATAAACGGAATGCAAAAGCAGCAGCTCTGATAGTTGCTTTTGTCCTCGTAATCGCAGCTAATGTTGACACTGTTTACATCATTAAAAATTTGGCGCAGGATAAAATTCTTCTCTCGACCATAACTCAAGCATCTGAACAATTTATGACCATAAACTCCGAGACGGTTTCATGCATGACAACTGCTGAAGATAAAGAAGGAAAAACAAATTGTCTAGCTCCTATTACTGATAATCTCAATCTTACTCTACAGCAGCTTGCACCTCTGCCCATAGGCTGGGATTTATCAGAACCTTTCAAAAAGCAATTTAGACCATTTAATTTAAAAAGTATAGTAGATGCAATAGTCGGTTGGGGATTAAGTGCTATAGCAATTTCTATGGGCGCTCCTTTTTGGTTTGACCTACTCATAAAAGTTATTAATATTCGTAATACTGGGAGAAAACCGACAACAAACCAATAGACTTTGAGGAGAACATTAAAAAGTCAAAACAACAGGTAATTCAAGCCAGAGGTAAGCGAACAATAACTGTTGTTCCTTTACCAATTTCGCTTTCAATATTAATCTGACCATCATGTAAGTCAACAATGATTTCCACAACTGTTAACCCTAGTCCAGAGCCATTAATATCACCGACATTGCTAGCTCTACTAAAAGGTTCAAAAAGTTGTGGCAAGTCTTCCAAGGGAATACCACGCCCTTGGTCTTGGATGCGGAAAGTTGCTTCAGATTCAACGCAAATTAATTCGAGTAGAACTGTACCACCCTCAGGGGAATATTTAATGGAATTGGAGAGTAAATTCTTCAACATCTGCTCTAAGAGAGCTTCGTCCATTTGGACATTACTGCAATCACCTTGACTAACAAAAGTAATTGTGTGCTGCTCACTAAGAGTATCTTCTATATTCTCGATTAAGTTGCCGCAGAAAGTCATCAAGTCTATCGATGTAGCTTCTAATTGGATTTGCCCAGCTTCAGCTTCACCAATGAGTAGCATATTCTCTAAAAGCTGGGTCATCCTTGCTACCGAATCCTGAATACGCTGATGCTGAACTTGTTTTTTCTGTTGAGATAACCTGCTAGCACGCTGTTCTAGAATTTGTTGAGAAAATAGAATCGTGGTCAAATTAGTGCGTAGTTCTTGGGAAAGTAACGATAGCAATCTGTGGTGCCTTTGATTGATTTGTGCTTCCATTGCCAAGGCTTTGAGGATTTCAGCTTCGGTCAGCTTACTTGATGTTATATCATCAGAAATGCCTGCAATCCGGTAGACCTCTCCTTGCTCCTGTGCAATTGGAAACGAACGCTCGCGTATCCAACGAATCGTACCTTCCGGTTGCACAATCCGATATTCACATTCAGTTTTTTCCAGACATCTTTGAGGTAAAGTAGCAAGGAAGCGAGCACGGTCTTCTGGGTGAATACTCTCTATCCAAAATTGCTCTGAAGCGTAAAGTGATTCTCTGGTGTGACCCCAAATCTCTTCATAAGCTGGACTGACATAGATAATTTTATTGTGATCAGACTCAGCTATCCAGAAAACACTTTCAATATTTTCTACCAGCAGATGAAAATTTTCCTCACTGTGGCGCAGATTCTCTTCTACTTGCTGGCGCTGGGTAATTTCGATACTAAGTTGCTCATTAACTCTAGCTAGAGATTGAGTATACTCTGCAACTCTACTTTCTAACCTAGAATTTGCCTGTTGCAGTTGGTCTTGTATCTGATGACGTTCAATAACGTCATGGAAGACCAAAACCGCCCCCGTCACTTCTTCTTGATCATTTTTAATCGGTGCAGCACAATCATCAATAGGGATTTCTCTACCATCTCTGTTAATTAAGAGAGTATGATTTCCTAAATCAACACTCCTCCCTGAGACTAGAGCTCTTACAGCAGGATTATCTACAACTTCTCTAGTTCTTTCATCAATAATTCTAAATACTTCGGATAGTTCTTTTCCTTGTGCATGTTCAGAGTTCCAGCCAGTTAGGTTTTGAGCTACCGGATTCATGAAAGTGACTGACCCTTCTTGATTAGTGGTAATCACTGCATCACCAATACTTCTGAGGGTCGTTGCTAGCCATTGTTCTCTTGACTTAAGCTGTTCTTCTTGGGCATGTTTATAGAGGGCAATTTCAATAGCAGAACATAATTCTCTGATTTCAAAAGGTTTGATTATATAACCATAAGGTTCAGTTATTTTAGCTCGCTCTATAGTTTCCGGTTCACTATAAGCAGTTAAATAAAGTACTGGAATATTGAATCGATTACGCAATTCTTGAGCAGTAAAAATTCCATCCAATTTTCCTGAAAGCCTAATATCCATTAAAACTATATTAAGGACCTGAGATTCAGCGATCGCAATTGCTTCTTCCCCAGAAACAGCAATTCCAGACACAACATATCCCACTTCTTCTAATCGTGTTTGGATATTTAAGGCAACAGCCATTTCATTTTCGACAATCAATATTTTTGGTATTGTTGCTGTCTGATTATACATTAGGTATTTTTGATTCCAAAGACGCTTTTTATCTAAGCAGAATATTCTAACTCGGAAAAGCTAAGTTTAAACTTGGTAATTGGATTAGACTCAATAGAAAGCTGACCTTGTAGTTGTTGTACCCAAGCTTGAATTAGTTGAAAACCCAAAGATGTGTTTTGAAGAAACTCCTTGGTCTCTGGCAACTTAACTCCATTATTGCTAACCATCAAATTAATTTGATTACCCTCCATTTTAAGTTCTACAAAAATTGTACCTTTACTGTTGCCAGGAAAAGCGTGCTTGAGGGCATTAGAAATTAGCTCATTAAGCATTAATCCACAAGGGATTGCTGTAGACAGATTCAACACAACATCATCAAGATCAAGTTGCAAACGAATATTATTGGGATTTACGGCATAAGTTTTGAGTAAATAACTAGATAAATTATAAATATATTGGGCGAAGTTAATCCCAACTGGAGTGGAAAATCTATACAGTTGTTCATGAATCAGAGCCATCGATTTAATGCGGTTACGGCTTTCAGCAAACATCTGTCGAGTATCTTGATTTTGGGTTTGTAGAGATTGAAGGTCAAGTAAACTAGATATAACTTGCATATTGTTTTTGACTCGATGGTGAACCTCAGAAAGTAGGACTTCTTTTTGCTGTAATGATGCCTGAATTCGTGACTCAACCCGCTGGCATTCTGCTAATTTAATCTGTAAGTTTTGATGGAGTAAGGCTTGGTGCATCGCTACTGCACAATGACTAGCAACTTCTTGGACAAAGCTAAAATCATCTTCGGTCCATTCCCGCGACCTGCCGTACTGATGTAAACTAATTGCACCAAGGTAAGATTTCTGGTATATTAGCGGCACAGATAGAATCGCGTTGATCCTCAGATTGCTAAACTGTACTCGCAATTGAGCTGGCAGACCTTCTTCAATCCTAGACAGAAAAGCAAATTTACCTCTAGCTAAAGTTTGGTAATGGTAACCGCAGAAATGGCAGGGAACACCAATTAAGTTTCCATCTCCACTTCCAGTTGTGTCCACCGACACATAGTGAACTATCATTTGATTGCCTTCTTCAGGTCGCAAAATCAGACATCTGCTAACATCAAGGGCCTCACTAAGCTGGTTGACAGTTATTTGCAAGATTTCATCGAGGGCTAGCGTACTCCGCATCGCGTGGACAATTTTGTTGAGTAATTCCTGCCTTGATACTTGCTTTTGAAGTTGGGCAATCTGCTTCTGAAGTTTTGCTAGTTTCTTTCCCATGGAATTTGAGGTCGAGAGAGGCTAAAAAAATAACCATTAACTTATAAAAATGCTAATTATGCATTTTTTAAGGTTTTAATCAACTAAATACTGCTATCCTCTCAAATTTAATCGTTTTTGTACAACTAAATTACCCAATAGATATAGTTACTTTTTGCCTGAATGTATCAACTCTAAAGTGAAATGGTATAAAGAGACTCAATAATCTAGGTGACTGACAAAAGTCAGACTAAACCTTCCTGTACCAAGTTGCTCTCTAACTGCTATGCTCAGATGCCCCATGCCCATAATTACCTTTTTAAGGAGCAACTTGGTATTAACGTAAGTTGCTAGTTACACTCATAAAGTGTAGCTTGTTATACAAAAGACTCGATTTTAGTATTTCTGAATACTAATTTCTGAGGTTTTGTGGCTACTTGGAGGTACTTTTCGATAACTAGCAACTTAGGTTATTAGCTCTCATCTAGAGTAATCAGTTTGCAGGTTAAAAAATTGCAGCTTCGATGCTCACAAGTGCTTCTTCTAAGTCATCGTTGATAATTTGTAAGTCAAATTCATTGGCTGCCTCAATTTCAGCTTTGGCGTGGCTAAGGCGTCGAGAAATTGCCTCCTCGCTATCTTGAGCACGTAGACGAATCCGCTGCTCCAGTTCAATCAAGGTAGGGGGTAGAATAAAAATTCGCACAGCACAGGGAAAAGTTTCTTTAATTTTCCTTGCCCCAACCACTTCAATTTCTAAAATTACCGACTGACCAAATTGCAGCAATCTCTTTACTGGAGCGCAGGGAGTTCCATAATAATTGCCAGCGTATTCGGCCCACTCTAGCAGTTCACCCGCCGCCACCATTTGTTCAAACTGCTCACGGCTGACAAAATAATATTGTTTGCCGTCAACTTCACCGGGACGCGGTGGGCGCGTGGTTGCCGAGACAGAAAGATTTAGTTCTGGGTGCCTCTTCAAGAGTTTACGCAATAAAGTCCCCTTACCAACGCCAGAAGGTCCCGTTAAGACGATAAGTCTGCCTGTTTGCATGTCAATTTGAGCGAAGATTAGCAAGAGATAATTTCTTATTGATTTCCACTGTGAGCATCTTTTTGGATTACAAAGCGATGAGCAACTGTTTCCGGCTGAATAGCCGAGAGAATAACGTGGCTCGAATCAGTAATAATCACAGCCCTAGTTCGACGCCCATAAGTGGCATCGACTAAATGTCCGCTCTCCCGTGCCTCAGTAATGATACGTTTAATGGGGGCTGACTCTGGAGAGACAATTGCAACGACTCGGTTTGCAGACACGATGTTACCAAAACCGATATTGATCAGTTGAATGTCCATGAAAAGTAACGGCAATAGCCGGATGAGGAGCGATGTTAGAGAATTAACTTCAATGTTATCTGCAATAATTTAGCCTTACAAGGCTGAATTCCACAGAAAAACCTGATTTTAGCTTTCTTAGCCCAGAAATGACCACCTCGTACTCACAAGTCGCAATAGTTTATATGACTGGCAAGTTAAAATGCAACCTGTTGACTTTACTACCCTAACTGCTGCTTGTTGTGAGCTGCGTGCTGAGTGGGTACCAGGACGCGCCGAACAGGTTTATCAGCGCGACCGCTACACGATTGCGATCGCCTTGCGCACTCTCAAACGCCGGGGTTGGCTGACGATTTCCTGGCATCCTGAAGCCGCCCGGATTTGCCTGGATAATCCACCCCCGAGAATACCCGATACTTTTACCTTTAGTGACCAACTGCGGCACCAATTAGGCGGTTTTGCACTGGTAGCAATCGAGGCGAGTGCACCTTGGGAGCGGGTATTGGATTTGCAATTTGCCCGACGCCCACAAGAGTCTCCTAGCTGGCATCTGTACGTTGAAATTATGGGTAAATATAGCAACGTTATCCTTACCGATGCCAACAATCTAATTGTCACCGCTGCCCATCAAGTTGGTGCCAAACAATCGAGTTTACGTCTGGTTCAAACTGGTCAACCCTATGAAGCTCCACCTGCCCTCACCAATACTCCTCCCAGTTGGAGTGAATCACAACAGCGCTGGCAAGAGCGAGTCAGTTTGGTCCCGGGAGTACTGCGACGCCAGTTACTCAAAAGTTATCGGGGTTTGAGTCCAGCACTAGCGCGTTCGATGGTGCAAGCAGCTGGTTTAGATCCCGAAGAATCTACTGAGAATCTGAGTGCCGAAGACTGGCAAAATTTATTTCACCTTTGGCAAGAATGGCTAAAAATTTTGGGAGTTGGGCCCAGGAATGGGGAGATTAAGACTGACAAAGACACACAGACAGCTTCGAGCCAGAAACTCCCGGTGTCCCCACCTCCGGCTGTACCAGCCTCCTGTTCTCCTAGTTTTGAACATTCATTTCGACCAGGCTGGACAAAGCAGGGATACACTGTCCTAGGCTGGGGAAGCCTTCAGCCTGTCAAGAACACCCAAACCTTACTCAATGAGTACTATAGGAGTGAACTCAATCAACAAGAGTTTGCGAGGTTACACCACCAACTTACTCAAAAACTCGGCAGTGTTCTCAAAAAATTGCGTCAGAAAGCTTCTACTTTCCAAGGGCGTTTGCAGCAATCTCAGCAGGCAGACGAGTACCGACAACAGGCTGACTTGTTAATGGCGCACCTCCATCATTGGCAGCCGGGGATGAAGGAAATTAAACTGCCTGATTTTGAAACCAGTAAGCCAGTCAAAATACCCCTAAATCCAGAGAAAAATGCTGTCCAAAATGCCCAAGCCCTATATAAGAAACACCAAAAGCTCAAGCGTGCTCGCTATGCGGTTGAGCCATTACTCACAGAGGTGCAAGAGGAAATTGAGTACTTAGAGCAGGTAGAGGCATCCTTAACTCAGCTAGATTTTTATAAAATTTCAGAAGACTTGCAAACTCTACTGGAAATCCGCGAAGAACTCATTGGGCAAAAGTATCTAGAGGTTCGCAAGCAACAAATTCGCCCTCTCGAAGATGTTTCTAAGCCCTATCGGTATCGTACACCCAGTGGATTTGAGTTGTTGATTGGTCGCAACAATCGGCAGAATGACCAGCTGAGTTTCCGCACTGCAGGAGATTATGACCTTTGGTTTCACACTCAAGAAATTGCTGGTAGCCATGTTCTGCTACGCTTGAAACCAGGAGCTGTAGCTGAAGTGGCAGATTTGCAGTTTGCTGCTGATCTGGCTGCTCACTATAGTCAGGCCCGTCAGAGTGACCAAGTACCTGTGGTTTACACTAAGCCCAAGTACGTCTACAAGCCCAAGGGCGCTAAACCTGGTATGGCAATTTATAAACAAGAGCGAGTTCTTTGGGGACGTCCACAAATAGGTCGCAACTATCCAGCAGAGGATTCCTGAGGGTGATAATGTAAATTTTGATTACAAAAAAATCGTATTTTCTGTTACAATGAACATATAAACAAATCTTGAGGCTGCTCGATTTGGGAACGCGCAGCCTGGATTTCCTCAATGTAGAAAGACAACAGGATTACAAATCTCTTGATGCCGGCTGTGGCAACAGCTGGCATTTTTTAAAGAAAAGTAAGTAGGGCTTGCTGAATAAGTCTGGTGGTAAGGAGAGGGAGCTCTTAGCAGGGAGCTCTTAGCAGGGAGTAGGGAAAAGCTGATATCCCCCCATCTCCCCGAGCCATCCCCCCATCCCCCCATCTGTTTCAACAGTTAGACTCCTGATTGCCAAAAATCGATAACCTCATATCCTAGTTCACCCAGGATCTGGCGCAGGAGTGGTAGACTCAAACCAATGACGTTACTGTGGCAGCCTTCAAGTTTTTCCACGAAAAATCCTCCTCGATATTCTAGGGCAAAGCAGCCAGCACATTTGAGGGGTTCACCAGTAGCAACATAGGTTCTGATTGTGCGATCGCTAACTTTAGCAAAGTAAACTCGTGTAACTCCACAGCGAACTATAGTTTTGCCTTGAGACAGATCAATTAAAGCATGACCAGTGTAAAGCAGACCCACATTGCCTCGAATAGTTTGCCAGCGTGAGATGGCTTCAGCTTGATTAGCTGGTTTCCCATAAATTTCACCCTCTACACTCAATACTGAGTCGCAGCCCAAAATCAGAGCTTCGCTAAATTGAGAGGCAACCGTTTCGGCTTTACACCTAGCTAGAGTCTCCACTAATGCCATTGGTTCATTGATTTGCACTTGAGATTCGTCAAAATTGCTCTGGCAAACTACTGGTTCAATCCCAGCATTTTGCAACAAACGCCTGCGGGCTGGTGATGCAGAAGCTAATACTAAAGTTGGGGTACCCATAGAAAAATTAGGTTTAACAGAAGTGGCGCTTCAATAAACAGAAAAAGACTTAACAACTTGCTCAAAGAGTTCAGGCACTCGACTCCAGCGTTTTTCAGTAGTAGACACATTGAGGGTAAAGAGTTTACCGCGACTGGTGGCAACACTGGCGATGTCGTGCCTTTCCTGATTGGGAAGTTTAACGCTGTATTCGAGAATGTAATAACTCTTACCGCCAGACTCAATAGC
The DNA here is from genome assembly GCA_010692645.1 of Symploca sp. SIO2E9. GTDB lineage: Bacteria > Cyanobacteriota > Cyanobacteriia > Cyanobacteriales > Coleofasciculaceae > SIO3C6. The sequence continues at coordinate 1,209 of JAAHGS010000184.1, read as the reverse complement.
TTCGGCATTGATCAATTCGGCTTGGCGATTAGAACCAGGGGGTGCAATTGCATTTTTTTGCAACTGGTAACCAACTTCTCCAGGCGTTCCTAAGTCAGCCAGCGCTTTGCCTTCAGGAACTGGAGAGATCACAACACTGACATTTTCTGTTCGCTCAATCAAATCGTGGAACACGACATCAGGTCCATCTGTCACTTGTACTGGAAGCCAACCATTGGGATACATAAACTCATAGCCATCTATGCTATCTATATAGCTTTGTAATCCGCCCTCACCAGCAGCACAGCTATGCAGTACTAGACTCAAGATTATCAACACTAATGCGGCAATTTTGCTGAGCATTTCATCTCTCCCTTGATTAATCACTCCTGCATCCGCTCCAAAAACGCTAACAATTGCTAACATTTTCTTCCTGCTTCATCCTGGTAGTGTCGGCACTATCGGGTCCGCAGGCTGACACGGGCAAGCTGCCCGCCATCGCCACGCCACTTGCTACACTTGGGGAGACCCCAAGACCGCAGTGGCTCAGATTAATGGCAGCATTTAAATCTCTGTCCAATCTCACTCCACACTTAGAACACTCAAATGTGCGCTCTGACAAAGACAGAATCTCTTTTTTGTCTCCGCAATGGGAACAAGTTTTAGATGAGGGCATCCATCGACTAACTACTACCAACTTGGAGCCGTACAACTGGCATTTGTACTCTAACTGCCGACGAAACTCGTAGAAGCCCATATCGCTTATCGCTTTCGCCAATTTGCCATTTTTTAGCATCCCCGAGACATTCAAATCCTCAATCACTATCTGGCTGTGGTTCTTAGCTAGATAGGTGGTGAGTTTATGTAATGTGTCTTTACGGATGTTGGCAATGCGGCGATGCAGGCGAGCTATCTTGATTTGAGCTTTTCGCCAGTTGTTAGAGCCTTTGTCTTTTCGACGATGCAACCATTGAAGATGAGCCAACTTTTTCTCGTACTGGCGGTAGCTTTTTGGTCCAGGGAAAGTTTCACCAGTAGAAAGTGTCGCCAGAGTATTTACTCCCAAGTCAACTCCCACAGTGCCATTAGAAAACTGTGTTGAGACTGGCTCGATTTCAGAGCGGAAACTGATAAACCATCGATCAGCGGTTCGAGAGATAGTTACTGACTTGGGTTTAAACTGGCAGGGCAAAGGTTCATAGGTTTTGAGTTTCCCCAGTTTCGGCACTT
>JAAHGS010000183.1 GCA_010692645.1 Symploca sp. SIO2E9 | reverse complement strand
TGGGAGAGGGGGAGATAATGTGCAAATCTTTCTGATTAGAGTAGAATCGAACAGCGTTGTCTTGTCTCTTGTTAGCGTAGCTCCTCACGGAGCGAGGCACTCCTGATGATTCAGAGATTACCACCAATTTATTTCTATATCCCTCAACGCTATTGGCCTGACGATATACCAGCTAGCGCCGATGAGAATTGGAAAGGTTTTGGACTAGGCATTAATGCCTGGACTTTACAAACTTACCTTCGCCTGAAAGCAGATGGCTTTCCCTGCCAATTAACTAATGAGTTGCCTACTGAGGGCATTGTTTTAATACACCGTAACTCTCTACGAGCCCATAAAACTAATTTCCAGCCCAGACCAAATTTACTACTAATTTGCCTGAAGGCAGAGTTAAATCCCTATCCCTATGCTCAACTGCACATAGTACAAAATCCTCTAGAAACCAAAACCTTCAAAAACAGCTACTTTTTACCCCATTGGCCTCAGCCAGCCCTGATTCCTCGTAATCTAGCACGGGGCGATCGCTTTGAGAATATCGCATTCTTTGGTCACCAGGCAAATCTTTTACCAGAGTTAATGGAGCCCTCTTGGCAAGAACAACTCAAGGCAATGAATTTGCACTGGCGGCCAATTGTTAACCGCAACCGTTGGGATGATTACAGTAATATTGATAACCGCTGGAATGACTACAGTGAAGTTGATGCCGTTGTTGCTGTACGTAGCTTTAGTCGCCGAGAACTATACTTGAGCCAAAACTATATCAGCAAACCAGCAACTAAACTATACAACGCTTGGTTAGCTGGCGTACCAGCTATACTAGGTGGTGAATCTGCCTACCGAACTCAACGCCAAAGCGAACTTGATTATGTGGAGGTGGCTTCTCCTGCTGAGATTTTATCAGCTCTAAAGAGGCTGCGTGACGATCTGGCTTGGCGTCTGGCAATGGTTAAAAATGGGCAAGCCCGTGCTCAAGAAATACATCCATCTAAGATTACAGCCCTGTGGCGCAATTTCTTGGAGGAAGTAGCTATCCCCAATTATCATCGTTGGCGCACTCAACCGCGATGGCTTCGACAAACAAATTTGGGACATAGTTATCTAGTCTTGAGTATGACTAAGGTGCAACATAAACTGCGTTCACTACTACCAATTAAATAGGGATGGCTCGGGGGGATGGCTCGGGGAGATAATTCTTTAGTAAGGAGAGGGAGCAGGGAGCTCTTAGCAGGGAGTAGGGAAAAGCCGATAGTTCTAAGCTTGATTATCCATGATCAGCTCCGAGATTTTCCTATTAAGTGCAACGATTTTGAGCCATTGGATGCTATAACAAAGCACTTGAAAGGGTCAAAAAAGGCTCAAAACCCTTGTTTGGTATGCATTCTATATTAATTTAGTAAGCCCTATTTCCTAAGCTACTGTGCATTTTAATTGTATATTTTCTGCTTGAATTAAAATTCTTCAAAGCCTCTCCCCCTCCCCTTCTCCCCTTCTCCCCTTCTCCCCCTCTCCCCTTCTCCCCTTCTCCCCCTCTTCCCTTATTCCCTTTATCAATGAAACTTTTTTATTACCAACGCCGAGACAGAGCAACTAATTTCGGAGATGCCCTTAATCCTTGGTTATGGAATCAATTACTTCCAGGTGTATTTGATGAAGACGAAACTACAACCTTTATTGGTATAGGAACTTTAATTAATAATCTCTTACCTAGTCGTGTGCCTAATGCTAGGAAAATCGTTATTTTTAGCTCTGGAGTAGGCTATGAAAAAGGTATACCACTAATTGATGATGCTTGGAAAATTTATTGCCTCAGAGGTCCTCTATCAGCGCAAAAGCTTGGCTTGGATACTTCTGTTGCAGTAGTGGATGGTGCAATTCTGCTCAGACGCCTCTGGCAGCCTGCTAGTACCAAAGTCAATCGCTGGGCTTTGATGCCCCACATTCATCACGCTAATTTTGGCAACGCTGTTTGGAAGTCAATGTGTGCTGAAATTGGGGTTGATTATATCGATCCACGTTGGCCAGTAGAGCAAGTATTGTCGGCAATTAATCAGACAGAAGTCCTCTTAGCTGAAGCCATGCACGGCGCTATTGTTGCTGATGCCTTGCGAGTCCCTTGGGTTCCTATATCTACAAGCGCTAGAATTTTACCCTTTAAATGGTATGATTGGTGCGCATCTATTGATGTTAAATATCAACCAAGGTATGTAACTCCGATGTTGGATGTTTATCCACCAGTAGCAAGGGGTGTTCGTTCTTCTCTAGTAGCTACTCGTCATTGGGTTAACTGGTTGAAGCAAGATAGAATGCGCTCTCTAGTCAAGATTTCGGGAGATAAGCAAAAATTAATGGTTACGCAGTTAATGCGTATTATAAAAACTGCACGCCCAGTTTTGAGTAGCGGACGCAAAATTGAACAACTCACTGTTAAATTAGAGGAAAGATTAGATCAGTTCAAAGCTGATCACGGTCATTGAGTGTTAAATTGCTATCCTCTTGAAGTTCCGAAGATGGTAATGACTATCTCGATGGTTTTGGCTACAGTAGCACAGAACGTCGCCGACAAACCTACCTTTTTATAGCTAAGTATGGATGTGAAAGTCGTGGAAATGGGAATAACATATCCTTCCTATTAACCTAAGTCTGATGTAAAGAAAAACCTCTTATAATGATCTAATTACCCAGATAGTCATTCCCAGTCTTCCCCTACAAATAAAGAATCATGAACATGATTCAATCACTCCAAAAACTTCTAGCTAGACAGTGGCAGCAAATGACTACAGTTGTTAGCCCCTCCCCAAGCCAATCAGGAGTGAGCAATACCCATCCTGCTCAGGTATTTGAGCAGATGAAACTGTCTAGGCGTTTTGAAGGCAGGGTAGCACTAATTACAGGAGGAGGCAGTGGATTAGGTCGAGCCACCGCAATTAGATTAGCACTTGAAGGCGCTGCCGTCGGTGTTGCCGGACGCAATCTTGAAAAGACTCAAAAAGTTTGCACAGAAATTGAGTCTCTTGGTAGCAAGGCGCTCGCGATTCAATGTAATGTGAAACATGAATCCGAGTGTGAGCAGATGGTCGAGCAAATTATTAGCGAGTTTGGTAGGCTTGATATACTAATTACTAGTGCCGGTATTCATGGTGGTGGCAAAACCGTCGTCGAGACACCAGTGGAAATTTGGAATAAAGTTATCGACATTGACCTTAAAGGTGCATACTTAAGCTCGAAGTTTTCCATCCCACAAATGCGCAAAGTTGGTGGTGGCTCAATTGTCCATATATCTTCTATTGGAGGACTCAGAGGCTCCCCAGGGGGAATGGCATTCCAGTCAGCAAAAGGCGGACTAATTAATCTTACCAGACATATGGCAGTTGCTCATGCAGCAGAAAATATCCGTGTCAACTGTCTATGTCCTGGTGTGATTATGACACCACTGACAGAGAAATTTCTCAAAAATCCAACAACTTATAGCAAGGTATGTCGATGGCATCCCATGAATCGGATTGGTGAACCCGAAGAAGTTGCAGCAACAGTAGCATTTCTCGCTTCGGAGGAATCTTCCTTTATCACTGGAGTCATTTTACCAGTAGACGGGGGTTATCTGGCTGCCGGTAGGGAAAGAGCTTGAAGGGAGAGGGGGAGAGGGGGGGATGGCTCGGGGAGAAATTATTCTTCTGCGCTAACTTTATGTAGTTTCTTTGTCCGAGAACTAAGAGGAGTTATACTTTACCCAAGTGAAAAATGCTATAAGTAATAAATATTCTTGTTATTACTTATTACTTATTACTTAATAACCATAACTCCACCTAGCTTTATAGCCACGACAATCAACATGGGTAAAAACACTAGCACTAGCAATACCGCCTCTGTTTCCCCACCAAGGTTCTAAACGCCGATGCGCCTCTTTTGGCGGAATTCCTTTAATGACAAAATCCACAGCATCACCTTGAATATGGCGGCTGTTCCTCGCTCCACCCACTTGCCGATTAATATGAGGAGGTCGATAGAAACTGGTGATAGTAATTGATTTACCACCAAAGAGTTCACGAATTTCCTCTAATCCCTCAGTGATTTTTTTTATATTATCAACTACTTTCTGATTCTCTGGCAACCTAGTGCCTCCTTTAGTAGCCTCTGCCCAGTTAAAATGACAATTGTCTCCAAGTATAGGATCAAACAAGTGAACATCTGATTCTCCAGGAATAGCAATCAATTTTCCCCGGTTCCGCTGTGATGGTTCTGGTAAAATTTCAGGCTCGTCTTGGGGTTTATTGTCTGATGGGCAACCTTGAATTTCTATGTGTTGCAAGTAGCAAAACCATACTTTGCTCCCTCCTAAGGAATCATCTGCTAGTACGACGCGCACATGAGCACCATCTTCATAAGGATCGTCTTCGACTATGGAAAATACTTGTCCTTGATTGACAGTGATTTTTTCTGACTCTTGTAGCTTATAGCTCTGGATGGGAGAATTTTTAAAAGTTGTGGTAGTTCGTACTACTAGTTTAACTTCCCCTGGCTTATGTTCTCTAGCATCAGCATCTGTTTGAGTTAACCCGGCATGATACATATAGAATGCGATCGCACCCAAACCGGGTACTGTAGTTTCAATCTTGAGGTGATTTGTTCCTGCCCACACTAAGCTAGAAATATCGTCGATTATACCCCTAAACCCATTCCAGGCATCGAAAGCAAACAGTAATGTAGGAATATCTAGATCAGCTGGCATTTTCTCAAACTGAAGCATTTTCAGCTTGTTAAGCATCTCCAGGATGAAAGAGTCGATTAGGGCAAAATTCTGTTGAGCATGAATGCATCCAACCCACCACCAGGGAACAGGGAATTCGGTTCCCACCTTTTCATAGTAAGGTCTTAGCTCTATGACTTTGGAGGCGATTTCTTCAATTTGATCTATTAAATCTGCCCTCACTTGGCATGTTGCCCAGAGTCTTTCGTAGTGCGGTTTAAGGCGAGTTAGAGTATATTGTGTCATCTTGGTGATTACCAGCAATGGACATGTGTTAAATGCTTTCTCTTAATTTTTTTTAAGTTTTTCTATTATGCTGGTATAAAGTAATTCTTGCAGCATAGATTTCCACTAGTAATGAAATAGAAATATATATTGTTAGTAGATGAATATGGAATTGTGCAACCTCATTTTCTGGCATCATCGCAGCTCCTACCAGTCAATCTCTGAGTGAGAATTTCAATCAAACCAGCTAATTGCTCCGAAAGGTCAAATAACGTCAAGTGACCCTCCCGCAATAGTTTGGAAATACGCTCTCGCGTTTTTTGTTCTGGATAGCGCACTGCCCTAGTAATTTCATCTGCCAGTCTGCCACTACCAGCAAGAACAACTACTTGTCGTCCAGCTTTGATATTTTCCGATACATCCAATAAGGCAATTTCCCCACCATTAGCTAGTACCGTTACCGATGGAGCCCCCTTTGCTAGAGTAGTGGCGACACGACTCAACCAAGGCGATTCGTCTCCCCAACTATCTCCAGGGATAAGAACAAAGTGAGTATGGTTAGGTTCAAGTGGGGTATCAGCAACAGGCGAGTGAGAGACACCAGGCAGAACAATCTTATCAATTGGGGCAATACCAACTAAGGGAAAGGTGCCACCAATCTCAGCACGTGCTTGCCCCATCATGCGCATTACTCCAGAATCAGTCCCACCATCGACGACAAATGCCCCTAACTGTTGAGCTATAGGAGCAATTACTTCCACAAATAAAAGTCGCAGACGGGTTATACTCTCATCACTCATCATACTAGCACCCCCTACTACCACAACAACTGAATGCGAACCTTGAAAACCCATCTTGCCCAGGACAACAGACAAGTCCACAGATTCAGTGATTTGAAGGGCTAAGGCAGTTTGTTGGTTCTTGAAGGTGAGTTTGAAAAGCTTTGTCATTGCACTAGAAGAAATCTACTGCCTTATCGGTGTGCGAGTATCCAAATGACATTATAATCGGCGGAGGAACCTGCTTGGTGTGCAATTGCCCGATTTTACATCCACTCCGCCCTAAGCCATACTCAGCGACATTAACTGCTCCGACATCTCGAAGTTAGCTGTGACATTTTGCACATCGTCCAAATCTTCCAGCGCATCCATCAGCTTGAGGAGGGATTTTCCGGTCTCCGAATCAGTCACCTCTATAGTATTATTGGGAATCCAGCGCAACTCGGCTTCACGCACAGGCAAGCCTTTCTCCTTCAAGGTTTGATTGAGGTTTTCCAAGTTGCTAACCTCAGCAAATACCTCAGCAACCGGTTCTTCCTCATCATCTTCACTCAACTCATAGGTTTGGGCTCCTCCTTCTAAGGAAGCTTCCAACAGTTGCTCTTCCGCCACTGTACCTTCGAGAATAACTACGCCCTTTTGCTCAAACATCCAGCTAACGCAGCCAGTTTCACCGAGATTTCCTCCATTCTTGCGAAATGCATCTCTTAAATCGGCAGCAGCGCGATTGCGATTATCAGTGAGGGCTTCAATCAGAATTGCGACACCGCCCGGCCCATAACCTTCATAGCGAATCTCTTCAAGATTGCTACCCTCAGAACCAAATTGTCCAGCACCTTTAGCAATTGCCCGTTCAATATTCTCATTGGGAATCCCGGCTGCTTTTGCTTTATCAATAGCTGTACGCAGTTGAAAATTTCCTTCCGGATCTGGGATACCGCTACGGGCAGCTACAATAATTTGCCGAGAAAGCTTAGCGAAAGTCTTGCCTTTAACGGCATCAACTCTCGCCTTTTGACGCTTAATGTTGGCCCATTTACTGTGTCCTGCCATATCTTCACAAACAACTAAACTAATTGCTACAGCCTCTGCCGCTGCCTTTAGGGGCTAGCGCTTTTGCGATTGCCCCTAAAGGCTAATCCCATAATCTCAAGCACCCTTTCCTAAGACTCCACCTTGTCTTGAGGTAGATGAGTATTCCTGTGCTGATGTTATGAGAGCATATTTGCTATTGTACGCAATTGCTCAAAGGTTCCAAGATGATAGGCAGCGGGTGAGCGAAAAACAGAGTGGGGAAAGGAGTAGGCAGACAGGTCGACGGGTCGACGGGTCGACGCGGAGAATTAAAATTCCAACCAAAGTTTCTGCTATATCTATTGAAGTATTGTAAAGATTTTTTACAAAAACTCGATCTCCTGCACAAATAGTTCGGCATCACCTAGAAGAATACTTAGATCGTACATCTATATAATCGTCAACTAGTTGGGTGGGATGCGTTCATTGTTCATTGAAGCTATAGCAATAGCCACAAAGGTTAGGACAGATTGAATGGTTCAAACGAGGGAATATCAATAATTAACCTTCTGACCTCTGCCCTGGAACCTTCTGCCTTTTGCTATATTTCTACATTCTCTCACCGATAAATTGTGGTGCGCTACTCACTGGCATTTAAATATTGCGCCCCGATTATAGCGGGGGAAGAAAGATGAAATTATTAGAATCATTAGTAAGTAAAACTAGTTTATTGCTGGCATTAGTACAACTGGCGGGAACCATCAAGCCAATGCCAGCGCAAGCAATTGTTCCCAACCCCGATACTACTGGCACTAGTTCCCTGGTTCAAGACCAAGTACTTTTGGCAGAAGCTGATAATCTCCCAGATATTGGAAATATCCTTGACCAAGATCAAGTCACTGAAGCGGTGCCGATAATTGAGCAAACCTGGGAAAAACAATACGAAGATTACCTTGGGTTCGAGATCACAGACAAGTCTATAATGGTTGAGGAAATCGCAGATACTCTTGATAAAATCGCGATTCAAACCGGGAAAAAGCCTGCTCTTCTCTACATAGTACCACGACCACAGCAACTAGAATTAGTTTTAATTACTTCTGAAGGCAAACCTATTCATAAGCGTGTCTTGGCAGCAAACCGCGAAGTTCTGCTTGAACAGGTGCAAGAGTTGAGAATATCTGTCTCCAACCCAGCTTTTGTCAATACCAACCGCTATCTAACAGCAGCCCAGCAACTCTATAAGTGGATGATTGCCCCTTTAGAAGCTGACTTGCAAGTTCAAAATATTGATACGCTGGTTTTTTGTGTGGGTGCAGGTTTACGCACTATGCCCCTAGCTGCATTACACGATGGGCAAAAGTTTTTGGTGGAGAAATACAGCATCTCCTTGATCCCAGCTTTCAAACTCACTAATACAGTCTACACTAACCTGAAGAACTCGCAAGTTCTGGCAATGGGGGCGTCAAAATTTAAAGATCATAGTTCCTTGCCTGCTGTACCTGTAGAGCTAACTAACATAACTCAAGAACCATGGTCAGGGCAAGTCTTCTTGAACCAAGAATTTACCCTGGCTAACTTGCAATCACAACGTCGCCAACATTCATATAAAATTATTCACCTAGCTACTCATGCAGACTTTCGACCAGGATCACCGAGCAATTCCTACATTCAGTTTTGGGACAATAAGCTCAGACTAGATCAAATCAAACAGTTGCAGTGGTACTATCCACCAGTAGAATTGTTAGTACTGAGTGCTTGTAGAACGGCTATAGGTGATCCTGAAGCAGAATTAGGCTTTGCAGGATTAGCAGTTCAGGCAAGGGTAAAGTCTGCGATCGCTAGTTTATGGTATGTCAGCGATGAGGGAACTTTATGGTTAATGACAAAATTTTACCGACATCTGAAAACTGCGCCCATTAAAGCCGAGGCTCTCCGACAAGCACAAATAGCAATGCTTAAAGGACAGATTAGCTCAGAAGGTGGTCAGTTGCGTGACCTTTCCGGTAATTTCTCACACCCCTACTTTTGGGCAGCATTTACGGTAGTTGGTAATCCTTGGTAAACAAGCGTGAGAAGACTAGAAAATGAACAATTATCTATCCTAGAAACTGGAAGTAATAAGTATTAAGTTCAACTTATTACTTATTACTTATTACTTATTACTTATTACTTGCCGTGTTCTAATTCAGAATCCCTTGTTCCTTTAAGACGAGAGAGGTCTCACTTACAAAGGACGATAGACTCTGTAGTTAATCTTAGGAAAGATATTATCGATCGCCTCGACCTTTTCTAGCCAACCACTGTCGATTTTACCAATCTTGATCTCCTCGTAAAGCTTATTAAAGCGCATCAGGTGCGATCGCGTCCGCCTGACAGCATAGGGTACCATTGTCCCTGTGCGCATAATAAACGCCCAGTCCGACGATTGCGCTAGCAGCAATTCTCGCGCCGCTTGATTGAGTGCCTTCCACTCCAATTCATCCTCTGCTTCTCGCTTAGAAATCTCAATCATTCGTTCTGTTGCTTTATGCAGGTGAGGATAGATCCAGGCATTAGTTTCATTAAGCCAATATTCATGGAAACCCTTATAACCCCAACTAGATTGAGAAGGCTTGCAGACTTGTTGGGTGGGATGATCCCGCAAATAATCCGCCAAATGGGTCATATCGTAAGAGTTCTGGTCATACCAGGACTTACGGAATAAGTAATCTATGAACCAGGGACCTTCATACCACCAGTGACCAAATAGTTCTGCATCATAGGGAGAAACGACTATGGGTGGGCGCTGCATAATACCAGCTAGATTGTTAACCTGCTGCTCCCGGTTAAACATAAAGTTACCGGCGTGTTCAGCTGCCTTTTCCCGCGCCCAATAGGGGTCATACAAATCCTTGTCACTTAAACCTAGACCACGCCCTGTAATTTTGTGATACTTAATACCTGTGTTCTTGCGTTGCCCATTAGGCATAATGTAGGGCTTGATATACTCGTATTCTGCCTCCCAACCTAAATCCTTGTAAAACTCACGATATTCCGAAGCTCCAGGATAACCAACTTCAGAAGACCAAACCTGCTGAGATGATTCGTGATCACGACCAAAGGCAGCAACCCCAGTTTCTGTAAAAATGGGAGCATAGCTACCAAAACGAGGTCTGGGGCGGGCATATAAAATACCGTGTCCATCGGTGAGGAAATAGCGCAAACCAGCATCTGCCAACATGCGCTCGACGCCTTCATAGTAAGCACATTCAGGCAACCAAATTCCTTTGGGAGGGCGTCCAAAGGTTTGCTCATAATGTTCACAAGCTACCTGAATTTGTGCCCACACTGCCTGGGGATACATCTTCATCAGCGGAAAGTAGCCGTGGGTGGCACCACAGGTGATGATTTCCAGATTGTTGCTATCTAAGAACTGCTTAAATGCCGTTACCAAGTCACCCCCATAGCGCTCCCAAGTTTGACGAACCATGCTGAATTCGTCAACGTAATGTTGAGCTAGGTAACGTATATGACCGTTGTGTTGGTTGTGTTCGACTTCCTTCTCTACCAGTTCTTTTAATAGAGACAAATGTGCGTCGTAGCGCTCTTGCAACAGTGGATCGCGCAGCATTGACACCAGAGGTGGTGTCATACTCATGGTTATTTTGAAATCAACGCCATCGCGCTTTAAACCTTCAAATACGTGCAGTAGGGGGATATAGGTTTCGGTGATGGCTTCAAATAGCCACTCTTCCTCAAGAACATAATCACTTTCGGGATGCCTGACAAAAGGAAGGTGGGCATGAAGAACAAGAGCAACGTAGCCATTAGCCATGGTGAATTAGAAGTCGTCAATTAGATGGATAAGTAGAACTGAGGTAAGCTGAAGTTTTACATTATTTTAAGATTTTAGGATGAAAGGGACCCGAAAAGCTTACAGTATCGGTGGCAACGACAATCTAAAATAGATCTTAAGGATAAAGATAGGTCAACTACCCCTGTCTATTCTGCCCTTGGCGGGGGCTTGAAAGAGCCAGCTTTCAATAATAGTTGTCGATTACAAAAGTCGCGCCATGACACAGTAGGCACAATCTTCTCCTGGTTGTGCCTACTGTAAGACCCCTGGTTGAGGTCGCTTTAAGAGAGGACATTTTTGGCGCGATGGCGGTAAGGAGCATGTAACTTTTTGTAAGGATTATCTCCATGCAATGAATGAATTGGTCAGTTTTCACCTAAAAAAGTCAAGTTACTTAAGTTCTCATGTCAGCTTTGTATTACTTAGTCAAAAGTGATTGGGCGGTGACCTTCCTACGCCGCACGAGCTGTTCCTCCCCACCTTACTTAGCTGAAAGTGGGGACTCCCGCGATAACGTTGAAGCATAACCTGTTTGTACCAGTGTTCAGACCAAATTGCATGCAGGCAGCTCCTGAGAGATTCGCAGATTCGGAAGCCCCACTACAGCTACTGCTGTTTGTAGATGAGCGTTCCAGTTCCCGCAAAAATATCCAGCAAATCCGCAGCTATCTCGATAGCTTGAGCGTCGATTACGACTTTGAACTAACGGTTGTGGATGTTGGAGAAAGACCTGATTTGGCAGAACATTATCGGTTGGTAGCAACACCAGCCCTGATTAAGATTCATCCTTCACCTAGGCAGAGTATTGCCGGTAGTAATTTGGTTGGTGAACTAAAAATCTCTTGGCCTGGTTGGCAACGCTCTGTCGAGGAATATCGGGCTAAGCTTAAACAAGATGTATCTTTAGAATCGGCTGTTAGTTCTGAAGTTGGCGATGAATACTCATCACCGAAAAATAATTCCATTGCTACCTCAGCCGAGTTAATTCGACTCTCTGAGGAAATTTTTCGCCTGAAACAGGAAAAAGAAGAACTGCTCGAACAGCTCAAATTCAAAGACCAGGTAATGTCGATGTTAGCCCACGACTTGCGTAGTCCCTTGACTGCTGCCTCAATTGCTGTAGAAACCTTAGAATTAGAGAATCCTAAGGATAACAAGGGTTCCCAATCCAAATTGACACCACCGATCAAAGCGCGGTTACTCAAACATATTCGCACCCAATTTCAGCGCATGGATCGGATGATTACAGATATACTGCAAGCAGCGAGGGGAAGCAGTACAGAATTTAGCATCCGACCTCACAAATTGGACTTGGGAGAACTTTGTCGTGAAATCCTGTCTCAAATGAGTGAGCAGTTTCAGCTCAAATGCCAGGACGTAGAAACTGATATTCCTCAGGACTTGCCTTTTGTCTATGCTGATCGAGAATTGGTGCGTCAGGTACTGGTTAACCTACTAGATAATGCGATCAAGTATACTCCTGCTGGAGGCAAGATTGAAGTTGCACTCCTCCACCGTACAGCACAAAAAATTCAGATCAGCGTCTTTGATAATGGCCCTGGCATCCCAGAAGAGAATCGAGAAAGCATTTTTAAGGACCGCTTTCGGCTTGAGCGAGATGAAGCCAAAGAGGGATATGGCTTAGGCTTGTCTTTATGTCAAAGAATTGTTCGCGCCCATTATGGTCGTATTTGGGTAGATACAACCGGTAGAGGCGGAGGTTGCTTTCACTTTACTCTGCCAGTGTACAGATAGGATTGGTTGATTTTTCATGATTCATGGGGATAATCCCTCCGGCAAGGGTGAACGAAATTTTGCGTGGGATTTTAATTCTCCGCGTCTGGAGCGTCTGGAGCGTCTGGAGCGTCTACTTAATTATTTCCCCACGCCTTTTTTCGCTCACCCCTCCGGCAATCCCCAGCCTCAACTTGCAAAGGCTAGAATTCATGAGAAATTTTGACTTAGGGCGGCAATAATCTCGAAGTTTGCTTCTGGAAAAGAAAACTGATCAATTTCTGTGATTGAAATCCAGCGAATTTCTTGACACTCAAGAAGTTGAGGAACACCTGATTGGTGCTGACAGTGGTGTACGATCAGGGTGACCCGAAAATCGCTGTAGGTGTGATCGATAGTAATCAGGTGAGAACCTACTTCAATTTCAATTCCCAGCTCTTCGGTAATTTCACGTTTAATGCATTCCTCAACCGTTTCACCCCTCTCAATTTTACCGCCGGGAAATTCCCACAAACCACCGTGGAGTCCTTGAGGAAGTCGGCGGTCAATCAAAATTTGACCTTGCAAGTTCTTGATGACAGCAACACCAATACGTTTGTGGGGGAAAGAATGCATCTTACCGAAGTTATGGATAAATCATTCTTATCTTATCTGTTGTTTTGGTTTTGTGATTCTTTGGCGGCTAGTCAAAACATCTAGCCCTTTTCAAATCAGTGAACTATCTAAAAATTTATTGAAGCTGAGAACCCCCGTGTTTTATAGCAGTCGCCACAGCTGTTAGGACACTTCCCTGCTCCCTGCTCCCTGCTCCCTTTGAATCAAAATAGGATGTCCTAACTGACATGTCCGTTGCTATAACTGAGGGATAAAAAACTCGGTACACAGCGCAAGCTCAATAGCACCTGTATCAGACCCCGGAACAATGCAAACGCGATACTCATCCGGCAGCTTGAGAATGTCTCGCGTCTTTTTGATTGCGCGCGCAATCCGAGTCCGTCCGGCAACGGAACGATGCGACCGACCAACCAGCG
>JAAHGS010000182.1 GCA_010692645.1 Symploca sp. SIO2E9 | reverse complement strand
TGTTACAAGACATTCTGCCAGCAGCCTCAGAAGAGGAGTTGCAGCAGCCAACTAGAATCCGGATGATGCAGTATTTAATTGGTGAGGCAACTCCAACATTGCTGGTGAGTGAAAATCTTTACCTGCTTGATATTGCTCCGAGTGGCACCATTGTTAATGGTTTGACGGAGCTGATAACCTTGGATAATGCAGGTCACTTTCTCAGTTTAGAGCGCACTTATGGTTTAGCTGGTAGTGGTGCCAAGATTTATCAGCTAGCCACTGGTTCTGCAACTGATACTTCTGGTATTGCTACCCTCAAGGGCGATATTTCCAGAATTCACCCAATCCAGAAAAAGTTGCTGTTGGATTTGAGTGAACTGGGCATTTATCTAGACAATCTGGAGGGCATAGAACTAGGCCCTCGCTTAAGTGATGGCTCTCAGAGTTTACTTTTAGTTAGCGATGATAACTTTAGAGAGGAGCAAGTGACGCAATTTATTTTGTTTAGAGTTGAATGATTAAATTAGGATATTTTCCTCTAAAATAAGGGAGATTTGATGTTTATCGTTCATGGTTCATAATTTGTAATGGCTAAATTTATTTCAATAGTTCAGCGAATACTGATTCAATTAGGATTGTGGTTAACAGCAGTAGTAATCTTAGTTACTACCATTTTCTTCTCATCACCTGCACTAGCAGCTAGCCCCATAAATCCGAACTTGGAAGAGCAGGTGTTGCAGATTATCCGGACTCATCCGGAAGTTATTATCGAAGCAGCACAGTTGTACCAGCAGCAACAGTTGCAAAAAAGGAAGCAGGCACAGCAGAAATCTCTTCAAGCCTTCAGGACTAATCCGGAAGCACTTATTGGTAATTCCCCGACGATTGGTGCCACAGAAAACAAGATTTTGCTCGTGGAATTTTCAGATTTTCAGTGTCCTTATTGTGCCAAAGTCACTCAAACTGTGAAGCAATTCATTGCACAGCACCAGGATGAAGTTACACTAGTTTACAAACATTTGCCGCTAGCTTCAATTCATCCTCAAGCTACCTCCGCAGCACAAGCAGCTTGGGCGGCAGGCAAGCAGGGTAAGTTTTGGGAGTATCATGATTCTCTATTTGCCCAGCGAGAAAATTTGGGTGAGGAGCTATACATCGAAATTGCCCAACGTCTCAAGCTCAATTTAGAGAAATTTAACCTTGATAGAAATGGGGAAGCTGTTGCTAAAGATATTCAAGCTGACGTCAGTTTAGCTCAGACATTAAACCTTGATGGCACACCTTCATTTATTATAAAAGAAGAGGTTTTTTCCGGTGCTATTGAACTCTCAGATCTGGAAGAAATACTTGAACGTGTAAGAAATTCCTGAAGCTTAAGTAATAAGATAAACTGGTAAAAAACCTGGGACAAATAGCCTGACCAGAAGTAATAAGGAATAAATGTCCTTGTGGTAATTTATTCCTTATTACTTAAAAAGTATTTAAAGTCTTTGTCGTGAACGCTGTAGTTAGCCATTCGATCCTTATCTCCTACACTTATCGTCTGAATATCGGTCTAGTCTCCACTGCCCAAATGATGTATGGACTAGATTATGGCACAATCATGCAAAACCCTAACTTTTCTCTGCATAATTCCTCACAAATACCAAACCTTTCCTCCCAGTTCGATGTCCTAATCATTGGCTCTGGTGCAGCAGGTCTCTATACTGCTTTGTGTTTGCCTGCCCACTTACAAATTGGTTTAGTTACCAAAGATGCCCTGAAAACGGGAGCAAGTAGCTGGGCACGAGGCATTGCTGCGGCAATCAATCCCTCCGATACTCCGCGATCCCATTGGGAAGATACCCTCAAAGCTGGCGTAGGTCTTTGTGAGCCAAAAGCAGTCAAACTTTTAACTGATAATGCTCCTTTAGCGATCAAGTCCCTTCTAGAGATGGGAGTCAGATTTGATCGCCACGGTAATAAACTATCCCTGGAGCTAGAGGCGGCACACTCTCAACCCCGTGTCCTCCATTCTGGTGAAACGACTGGAAAGGTGCTGATTGATGCACTTACGGCTCAAGTTTTGGAACGGGAAAACATTCAGGTGTTTTCCCAGGCGTTTGCCTTGAGTTTGTGGCTCAATCAAGCGACAGGGAATTGTCAGGGGGCGAGTGTCCTCTATCAGGGATATATTCGCTGGATTAGCGCTGCTGCAGTGGTTTTAGCCACTGGCGGCTGCGGTCAAGTTTTTTCCCACACCACAAACCCTAAGGTTAGTACTGGGGATGGCATTGCTCTAGCTTGGCGCGCAGGAGCCTTAATCCGGGATCCAGAGTTTTTCCAATTTCATCCGACGGCATTAACAGTGGGCGGAATCCCCCGGTTCTTGGTTACTGAGATTGTGCGGGGGGAAGGGGCACATTTAGTCGATTCCCAAGGACAGCGTTTTGCTTTTGATTATCATCCCAGTGGAGAGTTGGCACCCAGAGATGTAGTCAGTCGGGCGATTTTCAGTCACTTACAGAAAACGAAACCCGATCCCTATTGTGTTTACCTGGATTTTCGACCCATCAAAGCCCAGAGGATGCGAAATCGTTTTCCTCGTATTATTCAAGCCTGTCAACAGTGGGACATTGATTTGTTTACACAACCTATTCCTGTTGCTCCTGTGGCTCATTATTGTATGGGGGGAATTGCCACTAATTTGGGGAATTGTACCTCGATTAACGGGCTATATGCTATCGGTGAGACTGCTAGTACAGGGGTGCATGGTGCGAATCGTTTAGCGAGTAATTCCTTGCTAGAATGCATTGTTTTTGGGGCTCAATTGTCCCGGCTAAAAGTTGACTCCAACCTTAATATTGATAATCCTGTGGTTCCGTCTCTGCCTATGAAGACCGAACCACAGGATTGGAACAACGAGATGGAGAAGGTTAACTCAATCAGACAAAATTTACCTAAGCTCATGTGGGAAAGTGCTGGGATTTGTCGCTCTCAAGCAATACTTGAAGATGGACTCTCACAACTGAATATTTGGCGTTCTCAACTCACTGATTTGAATGTTATGGGATACTTACTCAAGGCGATACCCAATCAAACCGTACAATTAAGTTCGGAGCGGGCTGAGCAGCACCTGAGACTAGCTGCAGAAGCCCTCAATTTGACCGATGTCGCTTATTTAATCTTGAAAAGTGCGGCTTGGCGCACTGAAAGTCGAGGCGGACATTACCGCAGCGATTATCCTCAAACCTCTGATGATTGGCTATTACATACCCTAATTCAGGTAGATTGTTGGCATAAGTCCGCTAAGATTGCCAATTGAACTGAGTTCGACAGAGGTGAGGGAAAGCGGAATGTGGGTTCCTATATTTAACTCGATTTCAAGCATTGACTCTCAATCCAGTCTTGAAAAGCTATCACTTCTTCGCGTTCTCCCACCACTAATAATCTATCTGCCGAATGCAAAGTTGTCTCACTTTTTGGGTAATAAAATGTCTGATTCCCCCGCTTAATTCCCATAATAGTTACTCCTGTCAACTTGCGGATATTTGAGGCTGCCAGTGTAATTCCCTCTAAATGTGAACCTGCCGCCAAGGTTATCCACTGGCTCTTGAGTTCTGGTACCTTATCGGCTAAATCTGGATGCAGCTCTCTTGTAGCGCATTCAGAGCGAATACTAAAGTAGCGGTTCTTGCGAGTTTCCCCCATCACAAAATAGATATTCCATTGAGTTTCTCCTAAAGTTGATAGTATATGCGCTCCAATTTGTAGTGCTGCCTCAAATTCAGGTTGAACTACTTCCTGCGCTCCTAATTGAGTTAGTAAGTCAAGTTCACTATTCATGTGACAACGGGCAACTATATCCAATTCCGGTGCAAGTTTGAGAGCGCGGTGGAGTAACAAACGAGTACTAGCAGGATCGGGTAAAGCAATTGCCAGGGCTTTAGCTTTTTCCAGATGGGCATGTTCCAACACTAATTCTGAATCAGCATCCCCGAAGATATAAGGAGTTTGTTGCAACCTTAATCTTTTGATCGCTGCTTCAGAATTATCAATCACCAATACTTGGTAATCTTGAGCTTGCAGAATATTAACTAAAACTTGTCCCACCCTGCCATAGCCTGCCACCACAACGTGATTGTACATAGTCTCTGGGATGGAAAGGGCTTTGGTGTCACGAAACCTGCGTAAGTATGTCCTCAGTAAGGGTAGATTAGTTAATTTGTCTGCCAGTATAGGAGAAAACTTGAGGCAGGCTGGTGTCAATACTAAAGTAATGGCAGTAGTTCCTAAAAGCAATAGATACTTTTCCTGGGTGAGAAATCCCATGTGAAAGGCAACTAAAGCTAAGACAAAAGAAAATTCTCCAATTTGATTCAAGCCTAAACTGGTAATTAAAGCAGTTTTGAAGGAGTAACCAAATTTTAGAATAATTGGTAAGATAATTACGGCTTTACCGACCATGACTACTGCCACTAGACCTAAAATTAAGCCAAAATTTTGGAGAATGATTTCTGGGTCTATGAGCATGCCAATGGAAGCAAAAAAGAGACTGGCAAAAGTGTCTCGTAGGGGAAGAATTTTATCCAAAGCTTGGTCAGCATAATCAATCTCGGCAATCATTAGACCAACAACAAATGCCCCCATCTCAATGGAAAGACCAAGACTAGCAGTAATCAAGGCAACCCCTAAACATAGGGCGATTACAGTGAGGAGAAATAATTCGCTATTTTCAGTTTCAGCAACACTTTTGATCAAACGGGGAACTAGCAAGCGAGCAATAACTAGAGCTGAAGCTAGAAATAATAGTAATTTGAGCAGAGCAGCAACTAGGGCTGAACCAAGATTTTCTGGTTCATTGAGAGCAGGTAGAATTGCTAACATTAGACCTAAAGCTAGGTCTTGGGCAATCAGAATTGCCAGCATAATCTGACCATGAAGAGTATTAATTTCTCCTCGTTCAGTGAGGGTTTTAAGTACTACAGCCGTGGAGGAAAGAGAGAGAATAGCTCCGAGAAATATTCCCTGACTTATTCCCTCTACCCACCCCATCAAAGTTGCTAAAAGTGCTACTAGCCCAATAGTCAAACCAATTTGTAGTAAACTTCCTTTCAGGGCGATGTCCTTAACTCGTTTAAGTTCAGTCAGGGAAAACTCTACACCTAGAGCAAACAATAGGAAAGCAACACCAATTTCAGCCAATTGCTCAATCTGGACGTGATCTTTTAATAGTTCTAGACCAAATGGACCAACAATTAAACCACTAGCTAAATAGCCTAAAAGTACAGGTTGACGTAGTCGGTTAGCCACATAGCCTCCAAGAGCCGAAGCTCCTAGAACAGTGGTGAGATCCAAAATGAAATTGTGTTCTGCCACCATGATTTTTTGCCTGTGTTATATGAAGTAAAAAAAGATATAGCACTACGCGCTAGGGAACAGCTGTCTGTCAAAGGGTTTACTGGATTTAGAAATGTCCTAACCTAAATGCGTAGTGCTATACTACAACTAGTCTGACTTTAAGTAATAAGTGACAACCAAAACATTTATTACTTATTACTTATTACTTATTACTTAAAAAGACTTATTACTTAAAAAGTATTTGTAGTAAATATTTAGGTAATCGATATTAAATCTGCACTGTAAGGGCGCACAGCAGTATGTCCCTAAATTGAGCGTCGGGACTTAGGGGCAATGCCAGATGTACTTCATTTAAGGGTTCTCTGATGTAGATGTGAGAAATTGACGCAGGTTTAGCAAATTGATGGTTTGACCAAGATTTAGTGGCAGCAGAGATACTCCTTCGAGGCGAGACTGTACCCAACCTTCTCCCCAGTACCACTCGTGATAACCATCAATCCCTTGACTTAATAGCAAACGCAAACAGTTAGATTCAACCACCTCTACCTGGTGTTGAATTGCTACTGGTCCTAACCTGGTGGTGAAAGTAAGTCCTGGATTGAGCACCTCCGTTAGCTCTGCTGATAAGCGCCCAGGCCACAGCCACTGTCGCAACTGCTCATAATTGAGTAGACTGTCGCGAATCAGGTTTTGTGGAGCTTCAACTTCGATGCGGAGTTGGCTTTGTTGGAAGGTTCCTAGCATATTATTAACCAGCACATCTTTTATTTTGCCATAATGTCTGCTCATCTGCTCAGAGCCTTGCATACAAGCAAAAACAGAGCGATCGCTCAATGAAAATCAGCTATTAAAAGCATTGAAACCCAGATTCTGCAGTTAAAGATGAAGTATACAGAGAACCAATAAACTTTAGCAAGAGGCTGTAATGGTTATTCCTCAGTAATCAAGCGGAGATGATATAACCAATGAACCATGAGCCATGAACATTCTCAGAAAACTCATTTAACTCTTAGGCAAACTTCAGCTATTGATTAGAACTAACTCAGAATCAACCAGCATCCTATGAAGGTAAGTCAGACAGATTCAACTTCACAGGAGAACAAACCATGTTATTAAACCGCTTAGCATCCAGCGTACTCGTATCCGTTGTAGTCTTCGGCAGCATTGGTACAACAGTAATTAACCCCTCTGCGGCATTAGCTAAGCCCTCAGGAAATTCTACCCAACTGACAGCTGCCAATGTTCTTGCCAGTGGTACATTTGTCAATGTTGAACAAGACCATCCTACCAGCGGGAAAGCTCGCATTATCAACGAAAACGGAAAACGTTATCTGGAGTTTGAGCAAGGGTTTAAGACTGCTAGTGGTCCTGAGGTGCAAGTTATTCTCCATCGTAATAATACAGTACCTGTCAGCATAAATGAGCAAGACTACGTAACGCTGGCTCCCTTACAAAGCACCAATGGTGCCCAACGTTATGCTATTCCTGACGACTGGAATCTTGATCAATTCAAAGCTGTAGCAATTTGGTGTAAGCAATTCAATGTTACCTTTGGTTACGCTAGCCTCTAAAAGGCTCTGCCCTGCCAAACCATAGAGTTGGCAGAGGCACCCTTAATCTAGTAGGACTTTGGTGTAGATGCACTCAAGCACCATAGTTGGTAGGACTAATGGTAGATGCATCCCCGGATTCAAGCAGATAAAAAGTAAAGCACTTTCATTAGGCGATACGAGAGTATATTGAACACTCTCACTGTAGGCAAACGCAGTATCAAATCAGACAGTTTCTTGATTAAAATTACCCTTCTGTATTGACCAGAAGGGTAATTTTTAATTCGACACCCTCCACCTCCCCTTTGGATAATAATGTTACTTTTATTTATGGACTAAGTTGTCGTGGGTAGATTTTCTGTGGAAGAGGTTAACTATGACTTTTGCCGCTAACCAGGGTGACCATTCAAATGTCTACCTTAAAGAAGCTGTTATGGAGACTGTGACTGCTGTTGAGAACCTAAGCACTGATCAACAGCTGGCTCTGCTGTGGGTGATTTACCAAGCTCTGGGCAGTTCAATTACAAGTGTGCCTCCTGGTCCAGCACGGCTGTTCTTAACTGGAGGGTTACTGCTTCAAATTAAACAAATGTCTCAGTTGGAACAGTTGCGAGTGATGCGAGAATTGGTGATTAGAGTAAACACCCCCATCACCAGGCAATACGGAATGTTCTCAGAAAAGACTAAATTGGCTTTTTGGTCTCAGCTGTTTGAGTGGATGTGTACAGGTGAGGTTATCGTTTTACCAAATGACTACAAGCTTTCACCAGCATCAGAAAAGATCTTTAAACAGATTGCTTCACTAGACTTTAATGAGCAGATCGCAGTTCTGCGTCACATTGTGGTGAACATGGGAATTGACCCCTTAGCTAATTAGCACAGGTAGTCACGGGCAAGCTCAAAATCATTAGTATAGCAGTCGCCACAGCTGTTAGGACACTTTCTTTTTCCCTGTTCCCTGTTCCCTTTGAATCAAAATACGATGTCCTAACCGACATGTCGGTTGCTATATCATTGAATATAGAACGGATTGAGCCTCCTCGATCAATTATTTTATCGAAATTAATTTGGGTTAAATACCCCACCGTCACTTGCGGTGCATAAAATTGGTTGGGGTCAAATCCCCATCCAATTTGTCCCCGCGTCCCCGTGTCACCGTGTCCCCGCGTCTTTAATCTTGGCATCTAGCAGGAGGAATAGATTATGGAGCTAGGATTGATGATTTGGCTGACAGAAGCAGCAATGTTTTTGTCAATACTAGGAATTCCAATAGCCCTATTTGCTATTTATCGGGGCATTAAAGCTTATCAAGCTGATGAAAATTTAAACCAGCCAGAGGAAACTGCCGAGGGCAAAGTTGAATGACTTGACACTCCCCCTTTTAGAAAAAGGGGGATTCTTAGCTCATCCATAGAACTTACCTGAAGGGGTTTCTCTACCCAGATAAAGTAATAAGTAACAACAAGAACATTTCTTACTTATTACTTTAAAAGCATTTGTAGCCAACGTGACATCCTTAATTCACCTTAACGCGGAAGCGAATAAAGCCATAGGAATTAGTAGGTACTCCTGGTGCCGTCGCTTGGGGTAAAACCTCTGGACTAGTAACCACATCAACAACTACCGCCCCATGGTCATTATTAGCAGAGCAAGTAGCTGACACGATTGTAC
Source organism: Symploca sp. SIO2E9 (assembly GCA_010692645.1). Classification (GTDB taxonomy): domain Bacteria; phylum Cyanobacteriota; class Cyanobacteriia; order Cyanobacteriales; family Coleofasciculaceae; genus SIO3C6. Next base: position 4,820 of record JAAHGS010000182.1, on the reverse strand, counting down.
CAGCAGGGAAAAACTGACCTCTATCTTGATCATCAGCATTGGTAAGATAGACAGTGGGTTGTTTAGGCAAAGTGCTATTATCCAGAGCTAGAGCAATACCCAAGTCAGTCCCTGGTAAACCTCCACTGTCGATAGGTGCTAAGCCATTAAAAGCTGTCTGCATAAATGTGCTGTACTCCGGTATCAAGTCACAGAGGCTGAGGTTAGTAATACCTCTGCTGCCATTGACAAGGAAATAGATAGTGTATTCTAATTCATCACCTGGTACAACCAAACCACCATTAATTACACCCCTTAGGTAAGTACTAATACCACTCTGTGCATCTATAGGTACCGGCCAATACTTATCATTATCTTCTGAGGAATTTAGATCATCGACATATTCTGTCAATTCAATACCATTGATGGCAGTAATGCGTTTGACTAGGATTAAATTAGCGAATTTTTCAGCTAGGGTGGCACCAATAAAACTAAGATGTTCTCTATAACCAAAATCTCCGAAATCATCATCCCCAACAATTACTAGCATTTGCTTAACCTCAGCCTCAGGATCTAAAAATCCAATCCAACGCGTAGTGCTATTACCGCATCCCCGGAAGTTGGAGCCACAATTACTCTGATCTAATGTACTAGTGGGAATGATAATATCATCTCCAATTCGTTTTCCCTCAGCATCCAGCAACCTCAAGATTGCTGGAGTGCCATTTTCGTCTGTTCTGGTTTCGAGATCACCAAACCAGGCACCAAAAGCGACTACAGGCTCTGAAAAGGTGAAGAGTATAGCATTGCGACTGCTCGAGGAGCCACTACCCTCATTCCAAAAGCGCGGTTGGGCGTTGGTATTATATAGACTTGCAGGGCGTGGTGCGCTACTTTGGAGGGTACTTGAACTATCAAGACGGGAATTGCCAGTTGCCGCAGTGCCTGTGGAATGGGGCAGGGCAAGTTCGGCATCAGTTAAGTTACGCAACGAAACGTTGACAGAAATACCACTTGCTGCAGTCATTAAAGAGTAAGCAGTTGCTGAAATAGATTCCGTTGTGCCAGCAGTAATCAAGTTTTGAGTAAAATTAGTCGCTCCAAAATTGATTGCCCCATTGCGCCAATTATCATCTTGGGTATCGACCTGAATGCGACTAGTGATATTATTAAAACCTACCTCATCACTAATATAGGTAATTGGTACAGCTACAGCTGCTGAAGGTACAGCTAATCCCAACAACAGCGATCGCATCGAGGTGCAAGCAATTGAAATTAAAGTATTGATAAGTGATATAAATGGGTTTTTCTTGATCATGGCTTTCCTCCCATACATAGAAAGCCCTATTTGAACCTTGAAAATAACAAATTATTCTCATTTAAGCCAGTTTTTGCTAGTTTTGTGATAAACTCAGGTGCTGGAGAAAAAAAGAAATATGAAAGGTAAATCTTTTAAGGAACAAGAACGTCAAATTCTTGAAGATATTATCCTCCACCGCCGAACTGAACTTGGGGACAACTTCATTGATAGAGAAATTCCCAATGTAGTACTCGAGCGATTATTATGGTCTGCTTTACAAGGCCCATCGGTTGGTTTTTCTCAACCTTGGGAATTTGTTATTATTCGGGATCAATCAATCAAAGAAAAAATCAAAGCTTGTTTTGAAATAGAAAATGAAAAAGCTAGAAAAATATTTAGTGACAAACCGTCCTATAATCGCCTCAATTTAGAAGCTATTAATATAACTCCCATTAATATCGCTGTTTTTTATAAACCTTCATCTACCCCCATACTCGGGCAAACAAGTATGAATAAAATGGGAGTCTATAGTGTTTGTCTTGCTGTTCAAAACCTCTGGTTGATGGCTCGGGCTGAGAATCTTGCTATATCTTGGGTGAGCCTTTTAGATGAAAACAAGGTAAAAGATATTCTTCATGCCCCCGCAGAGAATGAATTAGTGGCTTATTTGTGTATAGGTTATGTCAAAGAATTTACAGAACTTCCCCAGTTGGAAATAGCAAATTGGGAAAAACGTAAACGAAAAGAAGAGGTAATTTATTACAACAGTTATAACCATCCTCAATAAAATAGTTTTTTTAAGTATAGCAGTACGCATTTAGGTTAGGACATTTCTAAATCCAGCAAACCATTTGACAGACTGCTGTTCCCTGTTCCCTGTTAAGAGTTCCCTAGCGCGTAGCGCTATACAATTAAAAATTTATAATCAATTATAAATCGGCTGGCTTCCCCATCTCTAGTAGACGGAAAGCTACCAACCGATTAATTCATTGCCATCAACAATGAACTATGAACAATGAACTATATTAGGTAATAACTGTTGGTTTCTCCCGGCCTGTAGAAGTGCGTATTTGGGCAATTTCATCCGCGATCGCAATTAGTGGTGCCAGTGCCGCTTGTGTATCTTGGTTGTGCTTGCTAGCATCAGATTCATAGCTTTCGAGATAGACCCTGAGGGTTGCTCCTTTTGTCCCAGTGCCAGAGAGGCGGAAGACGATGCGGGAACCATCACTAAAGCCCACCCGTAAACCTTGTTTCTGGCTAACGCTGCCATCAATGGGGTCAGTGTAGCTGAAGTCATCACTGTACTCAACCTGATAGTTACCAAATTGTTTACCCTTGAGATCTGGGGCTTCCTTACGCAAGCGTTCCATCAACTCCTTTGCTGGAGCCGCATCCACTTCTTCATAGTCATGACGGGAATAGAAATTGCGACCATAACTTTGCCAGTGACTCTGGAGAATCTGTTCAACTGATTCTCCCCGCACTGCCAGAATATTCAGCCAGAATAATATCGCCCATAATCCATCTTTCTCTCGCACATGGTTAGAGCCAGTACCGAAACTCTCTTCACCACACAGAGTTGCTTTACCAGCATCTAGCAAGTTGCCAAAAAACTTCCAACCAGTTGGAGTCTCATAACAGTCAATGCCAGCCTTGGCAGCCACCCTATCTACAGCACCACTTGTAGGCATCGATCTTGCTACTCCTGCTAGACCTTGGCGGTAACCTGGAACCAGATGAGCATTAGCAGTAAGTACAGCTAGGCTGTCACTGGGAGTAACGAAGAATTTACGCCCCAAAATCATATTGCGATCGCCATCTCCATCAGAAGCTGCCCCAAAATCTGGTGCCTTCTCACCATAGAGAATCTCCACTAAATCATGAGCATACACCAAATTGGGATCAGGATGACCACCACCAAAATCTTCCAAGGGCAAACCATTGAGTACTGTTCCCGCAGGTGCCCCCAAGCGTTGTTCTAAAATCGCGTGAGCGTAGGGTCCAGTTACTGCATGCAATGAATCCATACACATGCCAAACTTAGCAGAACTCAGAAGTTCGCCAATGCGGTCAAAGTCAAATAGGGACTCCATCAATTGCATGTAAGGCTCTACGGAGTCAATCACTTCAACAGCTAAGCTTCCCAGTTGGAATTTTCCTAGATCATCAAGATCTAGATCTGGCGCTTCTAGAATTTTATAAGCATCGATAACTTGAGAACGGGCATAAATTGCCTCTGTCACCTTTTCCGGTGCTGGGCCTCCATTAGTAACGTTGTACTTGATGCCAAAGTCACCTTCTGGACCACCGGGATTGTGGCTAGCAGAAAGGATAATGCCGCCGAATGCCTGGTTCTTGCGGATTACGCAGGAAGCGGCTGGGGTAGACATAATACCGCCGCGCCCGACTAAAACCCGCCCGAAGCCGTTGGCAGCTGCCATTTTGAGGATGATCTGAATCGCTTGACGATTATAGTAGCGACCATCGCCACCAAGTACCAGCGTCTTGCCCTCATAACCCTCAAGGCTGTCAAAAATTGACTGCACAAAGTTTTCTAGGTAATGAGGCTCTTGGAAGACTGTGACTGCTTTACGTAGCCCTGAAGTACCTGGTTTTTGGTCAGTAAAGGGCTTAGTCGAGATGGTACGTATGTTCATAAAGACTTCAACAGAGCTAGCTGTCAACTAATCTAACTGAAGATGAGTCACCTTTTTACACTTCCAGCGCTCAATTGCCTTAAAGTCCTGAGAGCGGGTGAACGAAATTTTGCGTGGGATTTGAATTCTCCGCATCTGGAGCGTCTCCGCATCTGGAGCGTCTCCGAGTCTGGAGCGTCTGCTTACTCCTTGCCCCACTCTTTTTTTTGTTCACCCCCTGGGAGCTATGGAAAGCGGCTCTCTGGGGAACACTGTTACAAAAAGCCTCCACTAACTCTACAGGTATAGTAAACCGAATGGGTTACATGCCCATTATTTCGTAACCAGCGTCTACATATAAAACCTGACCAGTAATACCACTAGCAAGGTCACTACACAAAAACGCTGCAGCGTTACCTACCTCCAGTTGAGTAACTGTACGCCGCAATGGAGCTACTTCTTCGACATGATGAATCATATCGAGGATGCCCCCTACCGCCGAAGAAGCCAAAGTGCGGATGGGACCTGCTGAAATGGCATTTACCCTAATATTGTTCTGTCCCATTTCCGCTGCTAAGTAGCGGACACTCATCTCAAGTCCTGCCTTAGCAATTCCCATAAGGTTGTAGTTGGGAATCACCTTGACACCCCCTAAGTAAGTGAGAGTAACAATACTGCCGCCGTTGGTCATCATTGGCTTAGCAGCACCTGCCAATTTTGTCAAGGAGTAGGTGCTGATATCCAGCGCTCGGGAAAAGCCCTGCCGGGAGATATTGCTAAAATCCCCTGATAACTCTTCCTTGCCAGCATAGGCAAGGCAGTGGATCAGGATGTCAATCTTACCCCACTGTTGGGAAATAGTCTCAAAAGTTGCTTCGATTTGGGCATCATCCTCGACATTA
>JAAHGS010000181.1 GCA_010692645.1 Symploca sp. SIO2E9 | reverse complement strand
GCTTCAACCGTACATATCTCGACACTTTCTTCAAACTATGCCCCCGACATCGATACGTCCACAGACATTCGACTCCACTAAGAGTCCCGATTCCGCAAGCCCTGCGGTACGGTTATGTATCGAAAAAATCTATTCACTTTGCGTCTTTCAGGGGTGGCCAATGCAATTGCCCTGTCAGCTTATCCCAGTCTGCCAACTTTTCTGCGCCGTCGCCAAAAATTGCGAACTTCGATCTGTTAGGCTGTCTGTCCCCGTTGTCTGGGTGGGTCAATGACCAAAAGTATCTTACCACTCTCGTTAATTGGAAGCGGCATTCGGCGAGTGCGCGTCGCCTGGGGTTTCCCCAGGCGTTTATGTCGCACGTCTCGTCGCCCTCCTTCGAGAGTCTCCTGCCGCGAAGACAGATGAAATAACCTCTCAATGCCTGGTTTTGAGGCTAGTAGACCTCCAGTATAATTTTTAGGGCTCACTTTGCACTGCGGAGGTAGTATCAGCGTTGGTTGTGCCTTAATTTACTGAGGGAGCATTTCACTTACCCATACCTAGCTGTTGTGCTTTTTGGTAAACTTTTCCTTCTGTCAACAAAGATGGGGCAATTACAACTTCTACTTGCTGCATCTCTTTGAGGTTTTTCGCTCCCAAGGTACCCATGCTAGTTGTCAATGCTCCCAAGAGGTTGTGGGTGCCATCATCAAGTTGTGCTGGTCCAGTAAGAATTTGCTTTAACTTACCAGTGCTGCCTACTTTGATGCGAGTACCACGTGGCAGTAAGGGACTCGGTGTTGCCATACCCCAATGAAAACCTCTTCCTGGTGCTTCTTGGGCTCGGGCAAAAGGAGAACCAATCATCACAGCATCAGCACCACAAGCAATACATTTGCAAATGTCACCACCAGTAATTAAACCCCCATCAGCAATAACAGGAACATAGTTGCCAGTTTCTCGGTAGTAGTCATCGCGGGCAGCAGCACAATCAGCAACAGCAGTTGCCTGGGGCACACCCACACCTAGGACACCGCGAGAGGTACAAGCTGCACCTGGTCCAATCCCCACTAGCACCCCTGCAGCTCCGGCTTTGAGCAGGTTGAAAGCGACTTCATAGGTAACGCAATTGCCCAAAATCACTGGTATGGGCATTTCCTGACAGAATTGAGCCAAGTTTAGGGGGAGTAATGACTCTGGCGAGAGGTGAGTAGTAGAAACTACCGTCGCCTGTACAAAAAATAAATCAGCACCTGCTTGTGCGACAATGGAACCGTATTTGAGCGCACCAACTGGTGTTGCGCTTACTGCTGCAATTCCTCCCTGATTCTTAATTTGTTGAATTCGCTCTGAAATCAGTTCCAGCTCAATAGGGGCACTATACAGTTCTTGCATCAGGCTGACGAACTCAGACTTCCCTACAGAGGCAATGCGCTCAAGTATCGGTTTTGGGTCTCTATAGCGAGTTTGGATGCCCTCTAAATTCAGAACACCTAAGGCTCCCATCTTAGACAGCAGCACTGCCATGTTTACATCTACCACGCTATCCATGGCACTGGCGATGATCGGAATTTCCCTCTCAATGCCGCCAAGCTGCCAGCGAGTGTCTGCCAAACTGGGATCGAGTGTGCACTGTCCAGGGACTAGTGCAATTTCATCTATGCCGTAGGCTCTGCGAGCTGTCTTGCCTCGCCCAATTTGAATGTCCACGCTTTTATCTGCTTTCTGTGATTATTTAAGCTAGGTTATCAAATTGCAGCATTGATCAGCCATCCCATGATGGTTTCAACTTCTCTATTGGAGCATTATCTATACCGACTATAGGGATTTAGTCTAACCCCAATAGTCAATCAAATCATTTGGCAATCGATAACATTACAAATTTGCTTGATCGGGATATTTTTATCCAAGCATGATAGTGGGCGGAGAGAGACTCGAACTCTCATGACCAAAGGCCGCTACATTTTGAGTGTAGTGCGTCTACCAATTTCGCCATCCGCCCTCGGAGGCAACCTCGCCATTATACACTCTTTGCTGCTGCTGCTGCAATAAAGAATGATAATCTTGAGAACTACCCCAACTCTCAATTTCTCGCGCCCGCAAAACGGGCACTGGATGACTCAGTTGAGCAGTCTGTAATTGCTTGAGCATTTCACCAAGTTCAGTATTACTAATGTTATCGTATGCCCTAGCCTGTTCAATGAAAGCATCCAGGTTCAGTTGCGGTGCTAGATTTGGGGAACCGCCAGCCAGTTTCATCAACACCGACATTACCACCCTGGGATTTTGAGTTGCCAACAGTGCCGCGCGATCGCAACTAAATTCTGCGCATCTTAGCCACTGTAGCATTTGTTCCTGTAAAGATTGGGCAATTATCACCCCCCAGCTGGGAATCAAACTAGCTGCCAGAATCAAGATATTAAGGGGTGTCAAGTAAACCCCATGTTCGCACTTAAGGTGACCTAGTTCATGAGCAATTACCGCCTGAATTTCTTCAGGCGTTAGCATGTCAATCAAGGAAGTGTGCAGGACAATAAAAGGTTGCTTGCCCCGCATCGCAAAGGTATAGGCATTGGGAGCGGGGTGTTGCTGCACGTATAGTTGGGGAGGCTCTAAATCCAGAATTTCACAGGCCTCTAAGAGTAGGTTGTGCAGTTGCGGCAATTGATTTGCCCCCACCAAAATGCTACCGGCAATATTATTGAGGTAAAAAAACTGTTCCGCCACCGGACCTAGTAGATTGCGCACCAACAAGTCTAGCCCTGGCAAATGCTTTAGGGTTTGAGTCGCTTCCAAATCTAGGGAATGACGGAACTGGTCTGCCTTAAGACCAACCAAGGGGACTTTTGAGAATGCCATGCAGACAACCGTAAATCAACAATGCTTCCTATATTTAGATATGATAATTGCTCCTAATCAAACTTGCTGCTTGTGGGATTAGACTCAAAGCAAATGGCTTGCTTAATAACCCTGTTAGCGCCGCAGGCGCGTAGTGCGTATAATAAGTTATTGCTCAAACTTCATACAACCACTTTTTGACGCGATTCAAACTCTCCCAATCTGGTTTTCTCCTCAATCCGTCTTCAAGGCTTTCAGACAACTCCTTTTCGAGTTCTGCACTCATGGTCATCTGCTGTTTAACAATTTCGATGTGTTTTCGCACCCCAGTTTTACCTGTTTCTAACATAGCAATTGCTAGGTTAACTTGGGCTTGAGGAGAATTTTGATTTAATTTGGTACCTTTAAGAGCAGCTTTATATGCTTTATTCGGTTTATCATCGAGCAAGTAAAGCCATGCCAGACAACTCCAGGCGACAGCAGTTTTCGGAGAAATAGCGCATACTTCTTGGAAAACGGGAATCAGAGTATCAGGGCTTTCTCCAGCTTGGTAACGTTCCATACCAGTATCAAAAAGAGAAGCAGCAGACTCACTCATAAATTCTAAAACCTAGATTCTTAAAACATACTAAAACTTCCAAGCAGGGAAAAGGAGAAAGGGAATTTGAGCAAACTCGTTACTAAAAACTTTTTCCCGGGTGAGCGAAATTTTGGTTGGAATTTTAATTCTCCGCGTCTGGGCGTCTGGGCGTCTGGGCGTCTGCTTACTTCTTCCCCCACTCTTTTTTTCGCTCACCCCTTTTTCCCTTTCACCTGCCTACCGAACTTAGACGCCGAAGGACTTGCCACAGCCACAGCTTTGATTGGCATTAGGGTTGGTAAATTGAAAGCCACCGCCAATCATCGCGTTGCTGTAATCAAGGACTAAACCGTAGAGATAAAGCATGCTCTTCGGATCGCAGACAATTTTGAAGCCCTCGTAGTCAAAGACGCGGTCATCTTCTCTAACCTTGCTAGGTTCTTCAAAATCCATCATGTAGGACATTCCTGAACAACCTCCCTGACGGACACCAACCCGTAAGTAGAGGTCTTGCCCTTGGCTCTGACGCAGTGCTAAAACGTGGTTGAGAGCTGCTTGGGTCAGTTGAATACCTTTTTGTTGTGGTGCAGTTGCTTGGGTCATGAGTACTTAAAGACTCCTAATTGCTCTTTGATCTACATCTACATTGACAACTGTAGTCTTCCACTCTACAGTATCCAGTTTATCGATATTATCCTCACACTAGCAGCGAATTAGCTGTTCAACTACTTAGAAATTGAACAACAGCCTGCAAATTATTGCGGTTTAATAGGAATGGGAGGATCCAACTACTACTGGCTCAGAAGCGGTCTGTCTCGTCGCACTCAACCTAAGCTACTCTATGTCTGGTCTCAATCAAACTACCCGTCGTCGGCTCCAAGGTTTACAGCAAATTGCCAGTGTTTGGGAGGGTGATCGCCGTCCTTTATCAGCTTTGTCAGAAGCTCTAGATCCTGATGCCCAAAGTGGTAGCGAGTCGATTATCTGGGTAGATGGTTCAGAAGGAATGGTAAGGTCGATGGATGTAGTCTCGCCAGAAATGGGACCAGAAGCAATGGTTCGTACCTTGCTTAGGGCTATGGAGCATCCTCAAAGTCCGGCGCGACCAGCAAGACCGACGAAGATTGTGGTTAGAGACCGAGAAATCCAGTTTTTCTTGCGTGGTGTTCTGCAAGATTTAGACATTGCCATTGAGTACGCCTCGGCTTTGCCTCTAATCGACGAGTTGTTTAGAGGTTTCGAGCAAATTGCCGGCAGCAGGCAGCCAAAACTTCCTCCCAAATATGCCAACCTCCTACTTGAAAAAGCTTTTGAACTTTGGAAACAGGCTCCTTGGGAACTGATTGCTGACCACAATTTAGTCTCGATCGAATTAAATCAGTGGGATATTAGCACGCTGTATGTTTGCGTAATGGGCATGCTGGGTATGGAATACGGCATACTGTTATACCGCTCCCTCGATTCCCTCAAACGCTTTCGGTCATCGGTTGTCGGCAGGGACTCTTTTGAGTCGATGGAACAAGCATTTTTAGAACAAGATTGCTTGTTCGTAACCTTTGGGCAACAAGATGATGAGTTCGACGAAGATGATGATGATGAAATTGATATCGCTGACTTGCCCCTGTCAGAGATTATTCCCAGCTTTGGGGCTGTGCATCCTTTGGAAGGAATGAGACTGTTTCTCTATGAAGAAGAAGCTCTTGCAGTTTACATGGCTCTGGAAGCGCTAATGCAGTTTTTGCGGGGTTCATATCAGCAGTTGGGTGACAACAATTTCCCCACCATCAGCAAGCGTTTCCGTTTACCAGTACCAGAATCAGCAGACTTAAAGTCAACTGCAACAGTTAAAGTTTCTACTCTTCCTGAACTTTCCTCAGAGTTATTAGAACTCTCTGGTTTATCTATGGAGGAAGACGATTGGGAAGATGACGACGAATTAACAGTACCGCTAAGGGATGACTTGGTACCAAAGGATGCTTTTCTCAGCCTGGGTATGATTTCGTGGGAAAGTGTCGAAAAGTTACGCTCTGGCGTCGATTGCTATCAGTCTATGGATGTCAAGGCGGCGGGAGAAGGCATGCCTGTGATTTTAATTCAAACCACTCGCCCCAAAGCTAAGGTACTCATTGAGCAAATTCAGACTGCTGGTGGTCTCAAAGGAATTTGTTTTAATCCAGGGGAAGACCCCTTAGAGGGTCAGAACTACGATCTTGGCATCCTCCAAACCCAGAACAGTAGTTTGTACTTATTTGGGGAATTTCCCGAAACCGATCCTACCCATATGAGAGCTCGTAAGAAGTGGGAACAGCGCTGCAAAATGCTACAAGGATATTGCGGCTTAATCATTGCTAGGGGCCTCAAAGGTTCATCTGCTGGCAATCCCCAGCCTCGCGACATGATGGCATTGTTTGAGGCACAAGCGCTCTCAGCACAAGAATTGGGGCTAGGAATGCTACAATTGGTACCCGAAATCAACTTTTAGTGAACCTATTGGGCAAGTAGATTTTGGTGCTGTTGGCGTCAATTCTGGTCTACTTTTCCCTGTTCCCCATTATCTGTTCCTGGCTTCTGGAATAAATCTAGTGTTTGAGAATGGTTGGCATACTTTCTGAGCTTTTTAGCAAGACTAGGGTCATAAAGCCGCAGGTAATTCCAGTAATTACCAAAAACTACCTCCACATAACCCTTGGTTTCAGGAAAGGGAATTCTTTCAATAAAGGTGTCGGGATCTCTAAAACCATACTTTTCGACCCACTTAGCAACATTGCCAGGACCAGCATTGTAACTGGCAACCGCTAATAGAGAATTGTGGTTGTACTGTTGATGAGTGTAGTCTAGATACCAAGTACCAAGTTTGATATTATCATTGGGGTTCTCTAAGTTGTATTCGTTAAAGTCTATTTTCTGAGCAACCCACTTGCCAGTCCCTGGCATTAATTGCATTAAGCCTGTAGCGCCAGCAACAGAACGGATATCGGTTTCAAAACGGGACTCTTGTCGAATCAAACCAGTTACCAGTAGGGGATTGAGCTTACGCTGCTCGGACCAATAAGCAATCTCTTTGAGAAAGGGGAAAGGAAACAAAGCCTGCCAGTAAGCACTCTCACGGCGCAGTGCTTGCCATTGCTCCTGCTCTTGAGGCTCCTCTCGCCGTTTCAGGCTCCAGATTTGATTAATGCCCTTGAGATGATCTCCTATTGCCAAACGTATCAAACCATCGGTAAATTGCTCAGCAACAGTTGGTTGTTGTGGGTCCTCTAATTCTAACTGCCAAATTCTCCAGGCATCGAGGTCTTGACCAAGCAGGTATAGTTCTTTTAAGCTATCTGAGCCAGCTGGTGGTATTGGTCGTGCTTGCGGTCTTACCACTTGGGGGTTAATCCAGCGCACGGTATCAAAGTCTCCCACATCCAAGCCCAAAAAGTGAGCAGACCGCCATGCATAATAAGACTCTGGATATCTAGCCAAAACATGCTCAAATGCTGCTTTAGCTTCCTTCTGATGTCCCAGATGAGCTGCCCATCTGCCAACCCAAAACGCAGCTTCAGGAGCCAAGGAGCTATCGGGATTATTGGTGGTAATCGGTTGCGCCCATTGCCATGCTTGCTCAAAGTTAGCCTCAGCCGCTTTCTCCTCAGCCCTTTGCCAGCGATACTCAGCAGCAACTTCAGAATCTGCATATTGCGTCAAAATTGACTTTCGAGCTTGGGTAGCTGATTGGGGGCTTTCCATTCTATCTAGGATTTTAGCTTTAGCAAGTAAAGCTTCAGGCGCTTGCTCTGGAAATTTACTAATTATTTGATCAAGATATACTAGAGCATCTGTTGATTTAGACAAACTCGCCAGATGCTTAAGCCCCAGTCCGATTTCCTTGGAATCAGGAAAGTTTGTGATTAGCTGCTCATAGGCGGTTCTTGCTTCTGTCTTTTTGCCACTTAGGTGAAGCCCTCGAGCAACGCGATAAGCGCTAAGGGGCGTTTGGGGGGCTTTGGCGTAGGCTTCGCTAGCCTTTTTATACTGCCCTATTTGCCAATAGCCTTGGGCAATCACTTCCCATTCTTGCGGGGTTAGCACAGAAGCATAGTTGGCAACCAAACGGTTGCGAATGCTGTCGGTGCCTGGAGCTTTGGGAGTGTGTTTCGCTAATAGCAACAGCAAAGCTGGCTGATTGGGATCCTCAGTAAGCCGCTGCCTAACAATTTCATGGGTGCGTGGATGGGAGGGAAATTGAGAGATTGCCTGATTTAAGTATTCGGGATTAGATTTGCCCAGAGCCAATAGTGCTTCTGCTGCTACTGGTTGTTGTTGGTAATTACTCAAGAGTTGTTTCCAAGCTTGCTCTGCTTGAGCTTGTTCACCCATAACTTCGTAGGCTTGGGCGCGTTTGAAAGCAATGTGAGATGCTAGGACTGGATAATCTAACTCCAGTCCTTCTAGCCAAGCAAGTGCTGCCTCTCCCTGTTGGAGTTCAATTAAATCAGATGCCAGGAGATAGCGGGCACGATATTGATCACGAGATTTTTTTCCAGAGGCAATTAATTCTAATTTTGATGAGCGTTGCTTGGGTGGTAGTGACACTAGTGGTAAAACTACCGAGTTAGCATCTTCCTTATTAAGACTAAGGGTATTGGGTGTTTTTTCACTACTACTCCAGCGTGCTAGTAAACCACCCATACCCATGGCTAAGAATGATGAACCAAGCAGCACAGATAGCACGATACCTGTTCCTACTAGTACAGGAATTTTGTTTTTCTGTCCCTTGAGCATTAAACCTCCCTTACCCAAAACTGGCACAGCCATACTTCTATTGAGATTATCAAATACAATTAGAAAGATTCGAGATAGACAGCTCCAGGGCAAATGGTTGATCAAAATCATCTCCCTATCCCCCCATCTCCCCATCTCCCCCTCTCCCCATCCCCTCATCTCCCCATCCCCCCGAGCCATCTCCCCGAGCCATCCCTATAACTAATGTGTAACAGTTTATCCCTCAGCAGTAGTCAATTGAAGCAAAAAGCCCTGTCGCTAGGTTTTCACAAAGTAGGAATCGCAACTGTGCAAGGCAGTGCCAAAACTTCAGCAAGCGAACGTCTCCAGGTATGGCTGGCACTAGGTTATCATGCCCAGATGAATTGGATGGCAAATCCCAAGCGCCTAGACATCTATAACTGTATGCCAGAGGTGCAATCTGTAATTTGTGTTGCCCTCAATTACTACACCCCACATCAGCGCCCTGAAAGTCCCAAATATGCCAAAATCTCCCGTTACGGTTGGGGAAGAGATTACCATAGAGTAATGCATAAAAAGCTAAAGACCTTGACCAAGTGGCTGCAAGAGCAAGAGCAAGGTGTTCTGGCGCGTTACTATGCAGATACTGGACCAGTGCAAGATAAAGTCTGGGCCGAGAAGGCTGGGATTGGTTGGATTGCTAAGAATGGTAATCTTATTACCCGCGAATACGGCAGCTGGGTATTTTTGGGAGAAGTCTTGACTAACCTCAAGTTGACTTCAAATCAACCTCACACGCAACACTGCGGCACTTGCACTCGCTGTCTTGATGAGTGTCCCACAGGGGCTATTACTAAACCTTTTGTGGTAGACGCAAATCGGTGCATCGCTTATCACACGATTGAAAATCGTACTCAAGAATTGCCGCAGTCGATCAAACCTCATTTACAAGGTTGGGTGGCTGGTTGTGACATTTGCCAGGATGTTTGTCCCTGGAATCAACGTTTTGCCAAAGAAACTGATGTGGTGGAGTTTCAACCTTACCCTGAGAATGTAGCTCCTACACTGGTGGAATTGGCAAATATTTCCGATGATGAGTGGAACCAACGCTTTCGGGCGTCAGCACTGCGGCGAATTAAGCCGGAAATGCTGCGGCGGAATTCCCGCGCCAATCTTGAGGGATCAGAGGCATCTATCTGATTTTTGTCAACACTCTAAAGCTAAATAATGACCGTAAAAGTAATCATTTTTGATTTTGATGGGACTGTTGCTGATACTCTTGATGCGATTGTCAGTATTACTAATCATTTAGCTAAAGAATTTGGTTATAAGCCAATAACACCAGAGGAAATTTCTCAAGTTAGGAATTTGAGTTCTAGAGAGATTATCAAAGAATCAGGAATTCCAATTTTTAAAATACCATTCCTGATTAAGAAAGTTAAAGAGAATTTACGTGGCGACATTCAACAGTTAAACCCAGTCTCAGGAATCAAAGAAGTGCTTACCCAGTTGCATAGTGAGGGGAAGATTCTAGGAATATTGACTTCTAACTCAGAAGTCAATGTTAGAGATTTTCTGAACAACCATGAAATGCAGGACTTATTTAGTTTTGTGTTCTCTGCAAATACACTCTTTGGTAAACACAAAGTACTCAGAACAATTATGATTCACAATAACTGGGAGTCCCAAGAAGTTATTTATGTAGGAGATGAAACTAGAGATATTGTATCGTCAAAAAAAATTAACATGAAAGTAATTGCAGTTAGTTGGGGTTTTAATTCAGAGGAAGCTTTGGCAGAAGAAAACCCTGACTTTTTGATTGATCATCCCAGAGAATTACTTGAAGTTATAGGAAATCTTAAAGAGCCAGTTTTATTTAATAAAAAAATGTTTTAATCAACACAAATCATAATGTTACGAAAGTTTACTCCACAAATCATCCCATCCCAATTTTTACCTCTGTCCCCAACGATTCATCGGCGACCAATTCTCACAAGAGCACCATCAAAGGTTGGCACGGACAAAATAAAGGGGTCTGTAGGATAGGTTAATGCCTGTTCTTCAAGAATACCAATGGCAATTTGCTCGCCCATGCGAATGCTATCATAATAGTCGCTAAAGTAGTGAACTCCTGCCATATTTCTACCAATAGAAATATTGGCTGCTAGTTTATTAAGTTCACCTTCAAGAGTTAAAGCGCCAGAAATATCCATAATTTCTTGTGCCATCAAAGAATGACCATCTTGACATGTTCGGAAAGCGACCAACTGATCATTTGCCTCCATAGGTTTGAACTTATATTCGTTGTTCTTACTATCCCTTACAAGCACTGTACTAGTATCAAAAAATGCTTTGAGAATGGTTACACAAGCACCAGCAACGGTAGCGTGTCCTGCGCCATAAGCAGGGTGCATGGGAGAGCCTTCAGGAAATGCCATTGGTAGCAGATAAGTACTATTAGCTATTTCGGAAATCTTTTTGAGAGTACTTGGTTTACACATAGCACTATTTCCATTTTTTTCCAGCTTATCTATGAACGCCTGAACGTATTTGCTCAAGGCTTTTGGGATACGATTTTCTTCTATTTCATCTGCCTTTTTACAACGCACCAGTTCAATTCGTGCAGCTAGAGCCTCTGGTCGCAAGCGAAGATGATTGTTAAACTTCTGGAAACGAACAGCCTTGAGTGCTCGTGTTGCCACCTCAGTCACCAAGTTCAAAATTTGGGGACCGCCATAAAGAGCAAAACCACCAGCGTGACGGCGAGTTTTTGGATCTTTTGCTGCTACACCACCTCCAGAGAGATGATCGAAACCAGGATCAAAAGGAGTTTCCATTCCCAACAGAATGAGACAAGCATTGAGATAAGCCTGATAAAGAGCATCGTAGTGGACATAGGTTGCTAAGTCGCGGGGTGTGTAAATAAAGCGACGTCCTTTCTCATACTTTTCTATGGGCTGTTTAATACCTCGCTGAACCGAAATATAATCATCCCAATTGATCATATAGTTTATATTGGGCTTTGCTATGGGAAGTTGTTGGTTAATTTCCAGAACACCATAGGTGATTTTTCCATCCAAGACATCCGCATCTTCGTTGATGCTTTTGTTACCAATCAGCAGAAATTGAGACAGATAAGGCCCTACTTCTACCCCCGGAGAAGACCCACGAAATACTGTCTGTTTGTCGAGTTTTTTATCCTTGTCTACTTTTCGGGGTCGTCCATTTTGGTTTTTGAGGTAATCAAGTTTATTGAGGCGAACAATTGATGCTTCCAACTCAGCATTTGTTCCATTTTTCTCAAAATTATTAAGAGGCTGATCGTGAAGAATCGCCAGTTCATATACTTCAGCCATCTCAAAAATCAGTTCCGGGTTCGTGTTTCCCGTCGAATCTAACAATGGTGGTGCCGGAGGCATAGTGACAGCTTGTGGATCAGGTCCTTCTAATTCATGCACAACCCCTGCTGTTGGAGCTTCCCATTGTCTGAAATCTTCTAGTTTTTTCGGATCTGACTCTTCTTTAATATTTCCATCAGAGTCAACAAAATACTTGGCACCATGACGAACTTTATCGGTAAAAGGATCGATGAAGCCATCATCGATCGCTCGACGAAATTCTACAAAGTCTCTGGGATCCTGTAACAATCCCGTGTCGGGATTATGGATTAAACCTTTGGTAAAGGACATGAAATACAAATCGCCTGCGTAGCGCTGTTCATCGCTATTAGCTTGATGGGTTGGATGTTTGCGACTTCTGGCTAATTCAGCCGCCTCAACGCGAACAGCATAAGATTTTTGACGACGATCGTTCATCAGATTATCCTATTGTCCTAATAAATTAGGGCTATTGTATCATGATTGTGTGGAATTACAACCAGCATTCTTTTTCAGCAGGTCTCTATTGGGAATGTATACCACAACTACCCTTATACTTTCCCCCATCAATAAATGAACCATGAACCATGAAAATTAAACCTGAATCACAACTTTTCCAAAGTGGGCACCACTTTTTAGATAATGGTAAGCTTCCTGGGCTTGAGTAAATGGAAAAATGCGATCGATTACAGGTTGAAGCTGGTGTAAAGTAATGGCGCGATTCATTGCCTCAAACATTTCGCGACTACCTACATAAATTCCTTGAACACTTAGGCTTTTCATTGTCACTGGTAAGGGATTAACCTCACCTTTTGCACCTGCTAAAACACCTATTAAACTAATCCTTCCACCTACACGCACAGCACGAAGAGATTTGGCGAGGGTTCCGGCTCCGCCTACTTCAATCACATGATCAACACCTAGGCGCTCTGTAAGTTGATAAACGCGCTCTTCCCAATTAGGGGTTTTCTTGTAATTGATAGTATCTGTGGCTCCTAATTCTTTAGCACGCTCTAATTTGTGATCACTGCTAGAGGTGATAATAACTCGTGATCCTTGAATCTTGGCAAACTGAAGCGCAAAGATAGAAACTCCACCTGTACCTAACAACAGTACATGATCACCTGCTTTGATACCACCTTGGGTAGTTAGAGCATGCCAAGCAGTCACTGCTGCACAGGGCAGGGTTGCTCCTTGTTCATAGGACAAATGCTCAGGCAGCAGCACCAAACCATCTTGAGGTAAAACGACGTATTCTGCAAGCATGCCGTCAATGCTACCACCCAAGTCCGACTTAATTTTCTCTGGGGTTAAGGCACCTGCAATCCAATCCTGAAAAAAAATACCAGCAACGCGCGAACCTACCTTTATCCTTGTCACTCCTTCCCCGACAGCTACCACTTCCCCTGCGCCATCAGACATAGGAATAACTGGTAATTTCTGCCTTGTTCCATAGGCTCCCTGCACAATTAGCAAGTCGCGGTAATTGAGTGATGTTGCCCGCACTCGCACTAATACTTGTCCTTGTCCTGGTTTGGGTGCAGGTGTTTCTACCAGCTTCAGGGCATCAATTCCTGCATTACTTTGGACTTCATAGGCTTTCATGAAAACTCCTAGTGTATAAATATAGCCAATTTATATTTATCTACTCCGGCAAGAAGACCCTCGCTTTTAGCGATGGGATGAATTGCCAGTCAGTGGCTTAAGAATCGTATTAATGTTCTATAAAAGTGGAGTATAATAGAACAGAAGGAGGCGAGACAAGTGTTTAATCTGACTTACGAGTTTAAACTTAAACCAACCAAAGCACAGGTAGATCAGTTTAACGACTGGCTTGAACTTAACCGTCGTGTCTACAACTATGCTCTAGCTGAGCGCAAGGACTGGTATAAGTCTCGTTGTTGTCGAATTAATGCTTGTTCCCTTCGGTCTGAATATATCATCCCAGCTGAAAGTAAGCGCCCCACTTACGTTGATCAAGCAA
>JAAHGS010000180.1 GCA_010692645.1 Symploca sp. SIO2E9 | reverse complement strand
CATTGCGGCTATGACTATAATTTATCTAGGCATCCTTAGTTTCTTTCAAATCGACTACCCACTAGGTAGTATTCTGGTTTCGATTTTCTACCAGTTTTTAGAGCTGTCTCTGATTACAGCCATAGCGTTATTATTTGGCGTCTTTACTAGCACACTTCTGGCCGCATTGCTTAGCTTCGGAGTTTATTTGATGGGGAACTCAAGTCGTGATTTATTAGAGTTAGGAAAGTTGAGCGAAGACTCTAGTCTTCAAATGCTCACTCAAGGTCTTTACTTAGTCTTACCAGATTTATCGCGCCTCAATTTGAAAAATGAAGCAGTTTATGGTCTTCTGCCACTACCACAGCAGCTTTTGAGTAATGGATTATATGCTTTATTCTACACAGGGTTGGTTTTGGCGATCGCAATTTTTATCTTCTCGCTGCGTGAGTTCTAAAATTGAAGGAAACTCTGAGAGTAAGGGAACAGGGCGAGTCTACAGAACTCACCTTATTTAAAATGAGAATAGTAATTCCTATTCTCAGCAGCCTGTTATAAGAGAGCTTTTTAATAAACAATGCTAGAGCTAAAACTAGAGCAACTCAAAAAGATATTTACAGAAATGGAACAGGCTTTAATTGCCTATTCCGGGGGAGTCGATAGCACTTTAGTTGCCAAGATTGCCTATGATGTTTTGGGAAATCGTTCCTTAGCTATAACTGCTGAGTCTCCTTCTCTATTGCCGGAAGAATTGGAAGATGCCCGTATCCAAGCTGCCACCATTGGCATTACTCATGAAGTAGTTCAAACTCATGAGATGGATAACCCTAATTACACTTCTAACCCTATCAATCGCTGCTACTTTTGCAAAAGTGAACTCCACGAAACCCTCAAACCCTTAGCACTAAAACGAGGCTATCCCTATGTGGTGGATGGGGTAAATGCTGATGACTTGCGCGACTATCGCCCTGGAATTCAGGCAGCAAAGGAAAGGGGAGCAAGATCACCTTTAGCTGAAGTAGGAGTTAGTAAAGCTGAAGTACGCCAACTTTCTAAACAATTGGGGCTTCCTTGGTGGGATAAACCAGCACAACCTTGTCTGAGCTCCCGTTTTCCCTATGGTGAAGAAATTACTGTAGTAAAGCTGCAAAGGGTGGGGCGTGCTGAAATTTATCTGCGGAAGTTGGGTTTTTCTAATCTGCGAGTTCGTTCTGAAGGCGACACTGCCAGGATTGAGTTACCGCCGGAGAAAATTAAAGAGTTTGTGTTAACGACGGATTTAGAGCAAGTAGTAGCAGCGTTTCAGGAGTTTGGCTTTGTCTATGTCACCTTGGATTTGGAGGGTTATCGTAGTGGTAAATTGAATCGAGTTTTGAATCGAGATGTAGTGGAAGTGAAAGCTTGAGGGATGAGTTAGCGCTTTGTTGAGACTCCCCTGACTAGAAGTAGGGGGATGTTACAGAGCTTTCGCTGCGGCATCTCCCTATTCCTAAGAATTATTAAAATTGGTAGAGGCACCCTCGATTCTATTATGGACACCCTCGATAGACACCCTCGATATTGATAAACGGCACTTCTGGTAGACACTCCCCCTGATCCTCAAGAGGTAATGAATACAGCCTCTAGGAGATACGATAGTTTATTATTAACTTTCACCTTAGGCAAATGCAGTATCAAATAAGACAGACAAATTGCTCGAGGTCCGAATTAGTTCTGATGTAGATCTGATCTGATTTATTGACAGTGTTGGTGCAGTAGCGTTATTGCTTTCTCCACACCGTCAGGTTGAACCTGCACAGTATAGGCTTCTGCTTCCAGCTGGCGGCGAATCGAGTGATAGCGAAGGAAGAAACGACGAGTCTGAGGAGGTGGAGTCATCTCCAAATTCAGAGCGCGTAAATCTTCGCCTCCACTGCAACTCTGGGCGGCGTGTACAGCTTCATGAACCAGGGTTGGGCGAGCAATTCCCAACTCGAAGACGACAGGATTAATCCAGATAACCTTAGTGCTATTTTCCAATAGGCCATAGGCTCCCCGCTTGGGCGGCGATGCCAGTCGAACCTCAAACCCATACTGTTCCAAAACTTGCTGCAAGTTTGAAAATTGGGCGTCTGTAGACGGAGGTACGGATGTCAGCACAAGTGTTGCTAGCACAGCTACAATATTCATTAGTCAATAATCAGACCTATTAAAAACAACAGCAGCTGATTCATCCCCAACCTAAGTTGGCAGAAGTTTTTTCCTTTTTCCGGAAAACCCCTGCTTGCAAGTGAAGCTCAATTACAGATATGACAACTTCTATACCGAATCAATTATTCTCGATTACCCGTCTGGCTTGTTCCGGCGGGTAATTTTAAGATTACAACTATGATACACTGGCAATAAAAGTCTTAGCACTAGAATCAATCAATGCCCAAGGTAGCAGACTGTATTAGATATAGACCACAATGCGGCTATCAACATTCTAAACCTTTAGTTGGGGTGATGATAGAGTTTTGTAGGTTCGATCTACCGCAGGGCATGCGGGAAGTAACGCTTGAGGAGAGCTCAACCGCTATCTGACCTTCGGCGTGAGCGCTCAGCCGAACGGTGGAGAAATCCCTCCAGGTAGGTTCTCTGGATGAGTCAAGAATCCCAACCCTCAGCGGAGCAGGGTGGGAAGTGTCAAGTAGTAAGAATTATTATTATGAAGCAAACTCCTTCCTCGTTACTATCTCTAACTCTGGCACCAACTCAGGTGTGGCGAGGTAATCAGATCTTAGAACAATCTGCAAAAGCGTACGCAAACTTAGGACAGCGTCCTTTAGTTGTAGGGGGCGAACACACCTTAGCTGCCCTAGGCCCACAACTGCAAGGAGTTTTAGAACATCAACAGTTAAGCTATTCACAGGCATCCTATAGTCCTGATTGCAGTGAGGCGTCCTTAGCATCCTTGAGGGCAGCTGCCAGCTCTCATCAAGCTGACTTAATTATAGGTTTTGGCGGTGGCAAAGCCTTAGACACTGCTAAACTCTTAGCATACCAGTGCCAGTTGCCCGTTATCACGATTCCTACCTCAGCTGCTACCTGTGCGGCTTGGAGTGCTCTATCCAATATCTATTCTGACGGCGGGGCGTTTCTCTACGATGTTAGCCTGCAGAAATGCCCAGACTTGCTAATACTTGATTACTCTCTAATTGAGACGGCATCGCCGCGCACTCTAATTGCTGGAATTGGTGACGCCCTTGCCAAGTGGTACGAAGCCTCAGTAAGTAGTAGCACTTCCACGGCAACTCTAATTATCGCTGCAGTACAACAGGCGAGAGTACTGCGAGATATTCTCTTCCAAAAGTCAGCTCAAGCCCTCAAGGAACCAGGGAGTGAAGTGTGGCGCGAAGTAGTTGATGCTAACGTTTTACTAGCTGGCGTAATTGGAGGTTTGGGTGGTGCCGAGTGCCGTACTGTTGCTGCCCATGCTGTGCATAATGGCTTGACGCACCTAGGGGCTGCTCACCATACCCTCCATGGAGAGAAAGTAGCCTATGGTATACTGGCACAATTGCGCCTAGAAGAAATGCTCCAAGGCAACCAACTAGCAGCTTCTGCACGGCAACAGTTGCTGCAATTCTATGCTGAAATTGGTTTGCCTACAACTCTTGAGGCTTTGGGTTTAGGGGAAATCACCCTGACTCAGTTGCGGCAAGCTGCAGAAATTGCCTGTAAACCTGATTCCGATATCCACCACTTGCCCTTCGAGGTAGTACCTGAGCAGTTAATGGCGGCAATGGTTTCGACAACAACGCCAATAGAGAGAAGTCTGAATCCATTGGCACTAAAGGCAGAAATTAATCAGGAAATAGTAGATTTTTCTTAAGGTAAATCCAAGAAATAAATTATCTAGAAGAGGGATAAGCTAGCTCAGCCTTGGGAAATGCCAGTGTAATCTAATCCTAATCGTGACATCTCCCACACCGAATCATAGATTACGGTGTGGGCTTCTGGCTCCGCAAAGATGCGGTGAACTTCCTTCGAGGTACTATTGGTAATAGAATCAACCACTACCGGATTCCCTCTACGGCGTTTTATAGTGGGGAACATGCCCAGCCCCACTCGCTTTAAGTTAACTGCACTATTGACATCGCGCTCAACAAGCAGATTCTCTTTCTCGTCGTACCACTCTCTGATGCCACAATCGGTGAATACGAACTCATCTCTGTAACTTAACAGTTGAGAGGTATAAGCGGGGTTGCACTTTCTCGTTACTGCTCCAGCTTTTGAGGCTATGTAGTCCAGTACTGAGAAAAACTGACCGAATGCAGCATCTTGCCACGACTTGTTTAATCCAGATTTAGCAAACTGACCATTGGGCAAATACTTCCCATCCTTGTCCTGTTTGGCTTTGTTTCGTTTGGTTAAATTCAAGAGCCTTAAGTCTTCGTAGAAGAACACATATTTGCCTGAGCATACCAACTCATGAGCTGTATTGTAGGCGTGGTCTTTTCTTGCTCTTGCTATTCGTTGATGTTCCCTACTCTCACGCTTGGCAAGGAGACGACGAGATTTTGAACCCTTTTTCTTGAGCGCCTTTCGTTTAGATACTTTAGCTAGTCGAGATTGAGATTTTCGGAAAGACTTTAGAGAAGGTAGCTTAATGTTATCCGAAGTAGCTAGATAGTCGTCTTCATGAAGCACCGCATCTATCCCTATTGAGTTACCCCAAGTTGGTACAATCTCATCATGGTTAAAAGTAGGGATGTTCTTATCTTCAAGTACTAGCGAAGCATACCAACCATCAGCTTTTTTTGTCACAAGAACGTTTATCAGCTTAAACCCATCAGGCAATGGGCGATGTAATCGAATCTTTAACCATCCTGGAAATTTGGAGAAGGAAATCCATAGCCAACGTCTATCTATTCGCTCAATAGTAATAGCCTGCCCTTCAACCTTAAGTGTGCGGT
This sequence comes from Symploca sp. SIO2E9, assembly GCA_010692645.1. GTDB lineage: Bacteria > Cyanobacteriota > Cyanobacteriia > Cyanobacteriales > Coleofasciculaceae > SIO3C6. The sequence goes on along the minus strand of JAAHGS010000180.1, from coordinate 8,862 downwards.
ATTGTGCCGCATTTTTGAAGCGAGGCTTACCACTTCGCTTACCATTGCTGTCCCCTTTGACAAAGCGTTCAAAAGCTTTCTTTGTTCTGTCACAAACCTCTTGCAAAGTCTGAGATGGCAAGCGGGTGAAATCAAGCAGTTCTCCAGAATGGTAAACTAGCGCTAGGTCTTTTTTCTTGCCTGGTAGAAGCTTTTTCTGAGAGTAGTAGTTTGGGTTGTCTTTGAGTTCGGGGAGGTGACAAATCAAAGGGCAGGAATTAAGTGCACATCGATTCTGTTGCCACCATTGAAACCTTTCGCCTAGCTGCCAGTTGTACCAGTACTGCGCCAATCTACGCCAGTAGTTTAACTCTAGCTTTTGTGTCGTATTTGGATATGCGCGGTACTGATAGTTTAACAACACAGGTCTCACCTCCTTCTTTTTATTGTAGTTTTACCTATCGCAATCCAACAATATCGCGTGACAGTTGATTAGGTGGCTGCGCCACTGACACAGGCAATTCATCCCACGCTGACCCTCCGGGTACAGATGTGGGGCTTCTTGCAGGACTTGCTAACCATCAGAATGCCAGGATTGCCTATGGGGATATTTTCACCTTTTTCGACAAACCTGCACAAGCCTGGTTAAAGTTGTTATCCTCACTCATAAGAACATAAGGGATTATCTGCACAGCGCAAGCTTTAAGTTCCGGTTGCAGAGAATCAGGACAAGCTTCCGGATGAGTAAGACTATTAGCTTCAGCATCATCAGCCCAAAGTTCACCCCAGTGCATGGGCACAAATACCGTCCCCGGTGTGATTGCTTTAGTGACTTTAGCAGGAAACCTAGCACTCCCTCGGCGTGAGAACACTTCTACCCAATCAGAGTCCTCAATTCCCAAAATTTGGGCATCACGGGGATGAATTTCCATAAAGGGCTCAGGGTGCATTTGGCGGATTTTTTCAATCCGTCCCGTGCGGGTTTGAGTATGCCAGTGACCATAGAGCCTACCAGTAGTTAGTACAAAAGGATACTGTTGGTTTAATGGCTCCGCCAGCCCCCGCGAATGATAAGCCCCAAATCTTGCCCTGCCGTCAGGTGTAGGAAATCTGAGGTCAGTGTATAATCGCTTGGAATCGATATTACCTTCTAGAGGACAAGGCCATTGAATCGGTCCTTCCTCTTGCAGGCGTTGATGACTAATACCAGTTAAATCGCAAAGGCGACCGCGAGTCAACTGCACAAACTCCCTATGCACTTGGGCAGCACTATTAAAATCGAACTGTTCTCTAAAGCCTAATCTGCGCCCTACCTCAGCAAAAACTTCCCAGTCAGCCCTGGCTTCCCCTGGCGGGTTGCGGAAACGAGGGCAGAGGTTGACTACTCGCTCAGAGTTAGTCATTGTACCAGTTTTTTCGCTCCACTGGGCTGCAGGCAACAAGATGTGAGCATAGGCTGCAGTTTCAGTGGGGTAGTAGGCATCCTGATAAATAGTCAAGGGAGAGCGCTTTAGTGCCGCCTTAGTGCGTTCCAAGTCTGGCATACTCACCGCCGGGTTAGTTGCAACAATCCACAAGCAACCTACATCTCCTTGTTCTAAACCTGTAATCATCTCCCAAGCACTGCGCCCAGGATAAGGAGATATTTGCCCTGGCTTTAGTCCCCATAATTCCTCTACCTCTAGGCGATGCTGTGGATTTTTCACCAGGCGATAACCGGGCAGAATATGGGCTAATCCTCCAGCTTCCCGCCCTCCCATGGCATTGGGTTGTCCAGTCAGAGAAAAAGGTCCAGCCCCAGGCTTACCAATGTTTCCAGTCATCAGGTGCAAGTTAATCAGGGTTCGCACCTTAGCAGTACCTTCCGAAGACTGGTTCACCCCCATTGACCATAAAGACAGAACTCGCTTAGATTTTCCCCAGTAACGGGCAGCCTTCTCCAGTTCATCTAAGAGAATACCGCAGTTTTGAGTAACTAATTCTGGCGTGTATTGGCTAATTACCTCGGTGTAGTCAGAAAAACCTGCTGTACATTCATCAATAAAGAGAGTATCGAGTAAACCCCAGCGCATTAATAGATGGGCAATACCGTTGAGTAAATCAATATCGGTGCCTGGTCGAATTGCCAGATGTAAATCAGCCGCTTCTGCTGTGGGGGTGCGGCGTGGGTCAACCACAATCATTTTGACATGGCGATTGCGCTTATGATACTTCCGCAGGCGATTAAAAACAATGGGGTGACACTCTGCCGTATTCGTACCAATCAAAAAAGCACAGTCCGTTTGTTCTAAATCATCATAGCAACAGGGAGGACCATCAGAACCCAAACTTTGGATATATCCAGATACAGCCGAGGACATGCAGAGGCGGGAATTAGCATCAAAGTTGTTAGTGCCTAGGCAGCCTTTGAGCAATTTTTGGGCAAGGTAGTAGTCTTCAGTTTGTAACTGCCCAGAACCATACATGCAAATTGCTTCTGGTCCAGTGGTAAAGCGGACCTTTTGGATCTGGTTAACAATGCGCTCTAAAGCTTCATCCCAGCTAGCACGCTGGAAAGGTTGCTCAAGGGAATCGCGCACCATCGGATAGTGGAGCCGATTTTTATCTAGAGATTCGCTAATAGTAGCACCTTTAACACAAACTTGACCTAGACTAGAAGGATGATTGCGATCGCCCCGCACCCGCCAGATAGGATTACCCTGAGAATCTCGATTAGTGGCTTTCCCAACCATAGCTGGTGGCAAAACCTCTAACCCACAACCTACTCCACAGTAGGGGCAGAGAGTTTTTGTTGATTCAGTCATGACCACTCCCCCATAAGTGCACCTTATAGAAAAAAGAATGCTACAAACAGTCTGACTCTAAGCAACCAGTAATAAGCAACAACAATAACATTTCCTACTTATTACTTATTACTTATTACTTATTACTTAAAAAGTATTCGTAGCAAACATTTATGTAACCGATATAATCCTTTCTAAAGCCCTGACAAAAGTACCTTTTGCTAGAACTAGATTAAATTCGGCTGCGTTTTTGCCCATCTACAGGCATCAACACATCTTCTGTTGCTAGTTCTAATTCGTCCTCGCCCTCGTGGAATTCAGCAAAGGATCCTTTGGGTTCCTTGAGGAAGAAGGCACAAAGGAAGGCAACAATTAAACCAGCAACGCCTAAAGTTTGGAAGAAGATTTGGTTCCCTATTGCACCTTCTGGGAGCAAACTATAGAGAGTCAGGTAGCAGACTGCACCAACGTTACCGTAGGCACCAACATTACCTGCAACTTGGCCTGTAACTCGACGCTTAATTAATGGCACAATCGCAAAGGTTGAACCTTCACCAGCTTGGACAAAGAAGGAACAAGCCATGGTTAAGATAATTGCGCCTGGTAGCCACCAATTGCCGTTGACACCACCCATCATCAGATAGCCAATTCCCATACCAGCTGTTAGCACTGCCATTGTCCACCTACGGCTGCCTAATTTATCAGAGATTAAGCCACCACCTGGACGAGACATCAGGTTCATGAAGGCATAGCTAGCAGCAATCATTCCCGCTTGAGCTTTAGTCAAACCGAAAGTTCCTTCAAAAAAGGCAGGTAGCATCGAAACCACCGCCAACTCGGAACCGAAGTTAACAATGTAAGTTAGCTCTAAAATGGCTACTTGGCTGAAATTGTAACGGTCTTCAGCTGGATAGCGCTTGCGACTGGTCATTAATTCCTTATTAACATCCCAGCACTTGTAAGCCTGAAATAGATATAAACCAACTAGACAAGCCCAGACGATATAAAGTTGACCTTGATTAAGGAAACCAACTTTGCTCAAGCGCCAAGCCAATAAAGCTAACACCCCAGACAGGGGAATATTCATCACCATCAAGAACCAAAAATCGCGCTTGCTAGTGACTTCCATGCCACCGTGGCGATTCGGTCGCTGATAAACTTTACCAGTAGGTGTATCTTGGACACTGAAGAAGTAAATGAAACCGTAAATAGCAGCACCAATACCTGTTAATGCGATCGCTAAACGCCAGTTAGATTGACCACCAGATAGAAAGGCTAGCGCTAGGGCAACTGAAGGTAGGGTAAAAGCAGAAGCGGCAGAACCAAAATTACCCCAACCCCCATAGATACCTTCGGCTAAACCAATTTCCTTGGGAGGGAACCATTCTGCCACCATGCGAATCCCAATCACAAACCCGGCACCGACAATGCTCAATAGCAAACGACTAATCACCAAGGTGTTAAAGTCCTGGGCTAAGGCAAACATGGTGCAAGGAATAGCCGCAAACATTAACAGTAATGAATAGGTAATGCGTGGTCCGTACTTGTCGAGCAACATACCAATGATGATGCGTGCTGGCACCGTTAAGGCTACATTGCAAATAGCAAGGGTCCGTATTTGACCGATTTCTAGACCTAAGTCTTCTTTCACCGTTGTTGCCAAGGGTGCAAAATTAAACCAGACTACAAACGATAGAAAGAAGGCAAACCAAGTTAGGTGTAAGGTGCGGTAACGACCGCGAAATGATAGCAACTCTGTGAGCATTTAAAATCTTCTTTTGCTGTTCTAGTTCATTACCTGAATATTTAAGACATGGTGCCCCGCCTCTTCAGAGCGGGGTGCTGACGGATCGGCTCAATTTGAGTCGAAGCCATAAGCTACAACTGGTAATTTGCACGCTGTAATTTTTCTTGATTCGTAGACAGGTTATGGAACTCTAACAACAGATTTCGTATATTTGACTACAAAATATTTTGTTTTTGGAAAATTATGCATTAATCTAATGCAATTTATGCATGACAACACTTATCTGTACTCGCAATGATTTCCTCTTCAAGCAAGCTCATGCCCTCTGCGATGCAGGGGATATGGTCTTTAGGGAAGACATTAACTATCGCACTATTACAAAAGGGATGCAGGAAAGACATTTTAACTAAAATTATCCCTTTGGAGAAATAGTGTTTGGTTAAGGATAGATTAAGTTAAAATCAATGGGAGCATGTCACCTTTGTAAGCCCTCATCCCCCTCTTGAAAGACAGGGGTTTGGCTCTAAATTTGGATAAATTTCTCCCCATCTCCCCATCTCCCCATCTCCCCATCTCCCCATCCCCCCATCTTGTTCTAATCTTCGCCAACATTCATCAGCTTCTCTAAACGGCGACTAGCTAAAGACATCCCATAACAAAAACCCCAGTAAATTAGACCAATAAACAAATATATTTCTGCATAGTCACCTATAAACTGAGGCTGTGCCAGAATCGTCCTAGAAATTCCCGTCAACTCCAATAAAGATGAAGATACTGCTAACAGAGATGTATCTTTAAACAAACCAATAAACTGACCAACAATTGCTGGGATAACTGCTTTTAGTGCTTGGGGCAAGACAATTAGCGAAATTACCAACGGCGTACTTAGTCCCAAAGCACTGGCAGCTTCAATTTGACCACGAGGTATGGATTGTAAGCCACCGCGCACATTCTCTGCCAAGTATGCTGCACTAAATAAGGTTAATCCTGCAATTGCTCGCGTCACCTCATCCAATTCTGGGAATTCTGGTGGCAGGAAAAACTTGAGCATTACTTGTGAAAAAAATAGAATGACAATTAGCGGCAGCCCCCGAATCACTTCAATGTAAAATACAGACAACCAGCGAACCACAGGTAAACTACTTTGGCGTCCCAACGCTAGCAAGACACCAAGGGGAAAAGAGAGGACAATACTGATCACTGCCGTTACCATGGTTAGCAGTAACCCCTGCCACTGACTAGCCGCCCTTACTGGTTGTAAACCTAAACCTCCTTTAAGCAACCAAAAAATTACTAAGGCGGTGAGGAACCAACTCAAGGGCAGTAAACTGCTAAGTTTTGGGCTTAATAAATTCCTTCCTGCCCAAACCCCAGCAATAGCAGCGACAATCAGTGCTACTATCGACAGACGCGAATTAATTCCCAGAGGTAGCAACAGTGCAGCCGCCACGGCAGCAGCGATAATTAACAACAAGGTACGGTTCCAAGGATTAGTTTTGCCCTGGTAGAAGCCCCAAGTGAGACCAGCTAATCCTGCAATAATTGTCACAGATAGCCAAACTCGCCAGTATAATTCTGGGGGAAACCTACCTACCATTAGCAGTGGCAAGTTGGCTCCAATTACCTCCCATTCAGCTATAGTAAAAGCCCAGCTGAAGAAACCAATGCTGCCCCAAACAATTGCTACTAAGCAGATAATCGTCAGGATGACGTTGTACCAGGTACTAAACAGATTTGTCTGCAACCATTGCCAGGGAGGTTGGGAGGAGGTTGGGGGGAGTTTGTTGATCTGTGTCACGCTATTTTGATCGATAATAGTTTATGGTTCATGGTTCATAGTTAATCAGATTCTTAGCGTAGGATACTCCATCGGGCCCTGGAGCCTCCTGCCTTCTGCCTCCTTCAACCCCCACTCTCAACTATAATTTCTCCATAATAGTTGGGTTTTGAGCAAGTCAAGCCTTATCTAATAAACTACGCTCTCGAGCAAGCAAGGCCACGCTCAACACCACGAGAACTACACCAAACAGTTGTAAACTATTGAGGGTTTCCTGAATCACTAACCAAGCCAAAATTACTGTTAGTGCTGGATTACTAGCGCTAATCATCGAAGCAGATGCAGCACCGATCAGGCGAATACCAAAATTGTTGATTAGGTGTGCGGCAAAAGTGAAGAGTGCTGAGAATAAACTTCCAATCCAGAGGGCAGCCCAGGCAAGCTCAAGGTCTTGCACATTCGAGACCAAGAAACTAGCCAACGATAACACTAGTGTAGTTGCAAAACTGATCCAGGTGAAGGGAACTGGATGCATCGTTTCAAAGCTCTTTTGAGCATTAACCGTATAAGCTGCATAGGTAACACCAGAAGCAACCCCAGTGATTACACCAATCAGAGTATGACTATCTGTAGTTATCTGGGTATTGGGTACACTCAAATAAATTCCTAGCAAAACCAACGCCATCGCACTCCAGCGAAAAAGCGTAGGACGACTTCCAAACAGCCGCCAAGAAAAGAGTGCTGTGAACACAGGATAAGTAAAAAAGAGAGTCAGGGCAATGCCAGTAGGAATCAAGCCGATAGAAATATAGAGCAGTACTAGGTAAAGAAACATCAGAAAGCCGCCTGCAAGGGCTTGCAGTCGCAGTTGGCGTTTTTCTGAATTCCCTAATTGTCTAATATCTTTCCAGGTTGGGGGGTAAAGCTTAGGTACCAGCAATGTCATTAACGGCACAACTAACAGCATGCGCATAAACAGCAGTAGGAATGAGTTTTGTAGGTTGGGTGTAACAAAACCTCCAGTCTGAAAGATTCCCAAAATTGTGTATTCATTAAATAGAACTCTGACAATCACATTTTGGAAACAAAACAAGAAGGACGATAGTAGAACGATTAGAAAACCAAGCACCTTGATCTTAACCAGGCAGTACAGTCTGATTGTGACATCTCCTACACTTGTCTACGGTGAATTTTGAAGTTTCTTGCTCGACAAACTAAGTTGGAAAGCAGAGGAATACTTCACTTGGTCTGAAAGATATTTTGTACCATTTTTTTATCTAAACTGGCAGCAGTTTGATCAAGCTCGGCAATCTCGTTAACATCCAGTTGCCAACCCAAGGCACCAATATTTTCCTTCGCTTGCTCTGGAGTTTTCGCTCCAGGAATAGGAATAGTTCCCTTACAGATACACCAATTGATAGCTACCTGCGACATCGTCTTATTTCTGGATTGAGCTATCCTTCCTAAACATACCAAAAGTGGTTTAATTCCTGGCAATAGTTGCCTAAATAGTAAGCCTCGAATACCCTTGAGAAAAGGACTTTGAACAGAGTATTTTCCTGTCAATAGCCCTAAGGCAAGAGGGCTATAGGCAATTAATTTTATCCCCAGTTGGTCACAAACTTCTTTAATCCCTAGTTGAGTAATCGGATAAGTTGATAGCAGTGAGTACTGAACTTGCAGGGTAGCAATAGGAACTCCTCGCTCAGTAAACTTTTTATATACTTCTTGGAGCCGTTTAGGCCCATAATTAGATAAACCCACTGCCTTAACTAATCCTTGTTCGTAGAGATCCCCAAGACCATCCAATAGCGCTCCTTCCTGCCAGGGAGCATAATTGGCAGTTGACCAATGCATTTGCACTAAATCAACATTTCTTCCTAGGCGTTGGGCAGAAGACTTACAAGCTGAAACCATTGATTGACGTCTCAATCTCCATGGGTAAGCAGCAAGTTTAGTGGCAATACAAATATTTTCTTTACCTAAACCAAGATATTCCCTGGAAAATTGCCCCAGTAGTAACTCACTTCGCCCATTTAATCTGCCAGTACCATAAGAATCACCTGTATCAAATAGGGTTACACCATTACTCACACAAAGGTTAAAGACAGCTTGTAATTGCTTATCCATACTTTCGTCATATCCCCAGAGCAATCGGTTTCCCCATGCCCAAGTTCCACAGCCCATAATGGGGAGATAAAGTTGTTGGTTAGTTTGCATTTTGACTCAGAGTAGATGTCCTTCAATAGTTATTCTAAAGATAGATAAGTAGTCGGACATAATTAAAGTTAACTATGAGGAAGAGGGAGCAGGGAGCAGGGAGTAGGGAGTAGCAAGGGTTTGAGGACAAGTAATATTTCTTAATACAGCGAACAAAATTTATGTCTGACTACTTATTATCCGAATAATCCTCTACGATGTGATTTAAGTTAAAGACAGAAGGTTAATTAAAATACTCTCCCCATCTCCCCCTCTCCCCATCTCCCCATCTCCCCATCTCCCCATCTCCCCCTCTCCCCATCTCCCCATCTCCCCATCTCCCCATCCCCCCCTCTTAACTGATAGATAAGGCGTAG
>JAAHGS010000018.1 GCA_010692645.1 Symploca sp. SIO2E9 | reverse complement strand
TTAAGCTATCAGAGTGAGTTGAAAGGCTCAAGTATGCTCTGTAAGACCAAAAGCTAGTTATTTGAAGCTAGTAGTTTGGCAAGATCAGCCCAAGAATCCCCGTACCTTCAGGTCGGGGAGTGTCAAAGATGAAGATTTCTAGCGGCAGTTGGTGCAAAATCCGACAGCTGGAAGGTTGGTCAAAGGCTGCTATTGAGGGACAGAACTCAAAAGTAGGAATACAGTTAAGCGTAAGCAAAGCCTTGGTCTGTAGAGCATTTTTGAGAGTGCCTGCTAAATTAAAAATCTGTGAAACAAGGTCCAGGAGCGTCATTATTAATGCGCTCCGTAGCAAGTGTTCTGATTCTCTTCGTTTTACCTGAAGAGAAGTCAACTAGGAGGATATGAGGAACTATGGCTCATAAGAAAGGAACTGGTAGTACCCGCAATGGTCGAGACTCTAATGCTAAACGACTAGGAGTCAAGCGCTATGGTGGCCAGCTTGTTAAGGCAGGCAATATTCTTGTGCGTCAGCGCGGTACCAAATTCCACCCTGGCAAAAATGTTGGTTGTGGCAATGACTACACTCTGTTTGCTTTAATTGATGGCATTGTTACCTTCGAAAGAAGGGGTAAAAGCCGCAAGAAAGTAAGTGTTTACGAGTTGCCGACTGAAACGCCTGCCGAGTCTGAAATGGCAGTGTCTCAAGCGTAAATATTGCTACTGGCAGTTGACTGTAACTGCTGAATGTAGTAACACCCATTGTGGGTGTCTTTTTTTTGTGAACTTTAGTATTTATTAGAAGGTATTTGTTAGTGGTCTCTGACAAACAATGGTTAAGGTCTTGCACTTATGTTGAAACTCGCTAGAATTATCATCAGTATGATCTAGAGCAAGCTATTTAGATAGCTTTCCAACCGAGGTAATGTAACGGCTGGGGTTACTAAATTGTTCAATCTTCAACAAAGATACAGGAGTCAGCAATCAGGAGCCAGAAGGGAGTATTCAGCATTAGGATTCAAACCATTGCTCCTTTTCAACTCCCCAGAAGGTAGACTGCAATTGGGTATAAAAAACCTTCTAACCTCTACCCTGGCACTCTGGTTTTTCCTGTTGAACAATGCTCAGAAAAAAAATTGCTTAACTTTTAACAATCTACGAATAAAATCCCTTAGCAATTAGCTTGGTTTTGAATACTTCTGCAAAGTTTCTCTAACTTCTGTTAAATAACAGGCAGTTTAGAAGCGAGATAATTCCTAACTTAGTACCGAGCCAGAGTTTAGTTTTACTGAGCAATTTCCCCGTCATAAACTAGACATAATCTAAAAATCTCTAGCAAGTTGCCTGGGCTAGTGTCTATAGTTTTTCCTGAAGCCAATTTCAACATTCAAATCACTAAAGGAATCAGCAAGAATGTCAAACCCGAATACTGCTATCACTTTCTCAAAAGCTGCAGCCGTGGATTTATCACCAAACCTACTGCCAAATCTTCAAGCTCACTCAATCCCAGCTCCAGGAAAAGTAAGTCTTCTGGTAAAAGAACATAGAGATTGTAGCCATATTCAATTCTGTGATCGCAAGTCTCAAATTGATTATTGTCAACTCCAAGAACTATTTCGCCAAGGAGCTTTTTGGGCTCAACAGAGAAATATTGAGGATTTGGAAGTGGCAGTTACAAATAGTGAACCTGTGATCAGTGTTTGGGAAGCTAATCGACTAATTGGATTTGCCAGGGCAACCTCAGATGGCATCTACCGAGCAACGATTTGGGATGTTGTGGTTCACCCAGATTACCAGGGTGTTGGTTTAGGACGTAAGTTAGTAGAAACAGTGCTGAGTCATCCTAGGATGAATCGAGTAGAAAGAGTTTATCTAATGACTACCTATCAGCAGAGTTTCTACGAACGAATCGGTTTTGAGTGTAACTCCACTACAACAATGGTTTTGTATAACCAGATACTATCTAGTTCTGTACCAACTCAGTCTCTAAAGCCTCAGGAGTAGTCTGAGGCATAGAACACTGAAGTCGAGTAAATTTTTGTGAGGTACAATCACCAGTCTGTTCTTCGTAAGGAACCGCAATTAATTCCAAGCGTCCTTGCATTACTTCTACAAGAGTATTAGCCATGAATAAAGTTAGCCCAGGTGAAGCAGAAAATTCAGTGTTTTTATTTTTACTGGTCTGATTGTGAACTTTAGGTGTCGAGTGCAGCAAATCCACTGGTTCACTCCAAAGGGGGTTTGAGCATTGAATATCAATCAAAATCTTAATCTCCTCAGAGGATGGAGAGTTAGTAGAGGAAACTTTAATGCTGCCGTCTTCCATTTGAGTAATAGCTGAGTCCACAATCCCCACCAGCACTTGCCGGAAACGCCTGGGATCTGCTAAAACATGAATTCCGGAATCAGGAGGAACTATTTCAAGTCTGAAATTACGGTTTGCTGCTTGCATGTGAGTCAGACGATAAATATCTTCAAAAACTCTCGTCAATTGCACAGGGCGAATCTCCAAGCGACTGGTACCGTGTTCAGTTTTGGCGACGGTAATCACTTCGTCTAAAAGTTTCACCATCTTTTGGGCGGAGTTATTTGCCTGGGCAATAAATTCCCTCTCTTCCTCTTTTGAATCGCAAAGATCAGACAAAATGAGCTGGTGCATGCCCATCAAACTGCTCAGGGGGGCTCGCAACTCGTGGGAAGTACGCGCCAAAAACCCCGCTTTAAACTGGCTCATTGTCTTTGCCATTTCGTAAGCCAGTTGAGTTTGCTTGAGTTCTTCCTCAAGAGTATGGAGTTCATTACCATTTTGTGTCTCCTTCGGCATGAAAGGTGTTGACACCTTTGAAACTTCCTGCTGCTTGCTAAGGTTGGTGATGCGGCTTCCCAATAGTCCTAGCCCAATACCTACTAACAAGCCCACTACTAAATAGATCAGATAGATCAGGTCGATTTCGCCCATACTTTTAAATCAGAATTATCTCTAAAATCTGTCCTACACTGCCCAAAAGTCCTAGTATTCTCAAGCATAGCCGCTTTTTTAAGGGTCAGTCTGGGATGGGAGCTGTAGAAGTAGTAGGAAGATGGGGAAGTATAGAGACAACTTGAGCCAATATCTCCTTTTTTTGCTTTTTATCTTCCCTGAGCCTGGTGAGCGAAATTTTGGTTGGAATTTTAATTCTCCCCGTCTGGAGCGTCTGGAGCGTCTGGAGCGTCTGCTTACTTGTTCCCCGCCCACACCGTAATCTTTGATTTGGTGTGGGAGTATGTCACGATAAGAAAATAAGGGAGTGGTTTACGTCAACTACCCTGCCCATGCGTATACATTCTCCACTGATGTTCAACAAATCGCCCACTAGAGGCTTACCAATCGCTACAATAACAGTAAATGAATAGTAAATGGCAAGAGTCAGCTATTTGCCGCATTTTAGATGCTAATCTAGACCGGGCTAGAGAAGGCTTGCGGATTATTGAAGAATGGTATCGCTTTGCTCTCGGTAACGCCCCAATGGCTGGTGAATGCAAGCAGATGCGCCAAGAGTTAGCAAGTTGGCACAATCAGGAACTGCGCCAATTCCGTGATACTCCTAGAGATCCAGGCACTGAGTTGACTCATCCAGCTGAAGAGGAGCGTGCCAGCATAGAACAGCTTTTGCAGGCAAATTTTTGTCGCATCCAAGAAGCATTGCGGGTACTCGAAGAATATAGCAAGCTTTATAAACCAGAGATGGGAGCAGCATGCAAACAGATGCGGTATCGTGTTTATACTCTCGAGAGTAATTTGCTCTCATCCTATCGTCATCAGCTATTAAAGCGATCGCAGCTTTACTTAGTAACTTCTGCTTCTGAACAACTATTTGCTACGGTAGAAGCTGCCCTTCAAGGAGGGCTAACCTTAGTACAGTACCGAGAGAAAATCGCTGAGGATGCACTCAGACTCTCCTATGCCCAGAAACTGCGTCAGCTGTGTCATCATTACGGAGCATTGTTTATTATGAATGACAGGGTGGATTTAGCCCTAGCAGTTGATGCTGATGGCGTCCATTTAGGTCAGCAGGATGTACCCATTGCTCTAGCGCGGCAATTACTTGGATCACAGCGCCTAATTGGTCGTTCCACCACTAACGCTGATGAAATGCAACGAGCGATCAATGAAGGCGCTGATTACATTGGTGTTGGACCAGTGTATGAGACCCCAACTAAGGCTGACAAGCCAGCAGCTGGTATTGATTATGTCAAATACGCTGCTCAGAATGCTTCTATTCCCTGGTTCGCAATCGGAGGAATTGACACCAAGAACTTGAACGAGGTTCTCAATGTTGGTGCCCAGCGAGTTGCAGTTGTCCGTGCAATCATGCAGGCCGAGCAGCCTACTCTAGTTACACAGTATTTTATCTCCCAGCTGGCGCGAGTGCAAACCATCCGTCGCCTTGAAGCAAGTATTTCTCAATCTCATGTCTAACAAAACTGATCAAATTAGTCTTCAAGTTAACGGTAAGCCCCACAACTGTCATCCTCAAATTCCACTACTTCAGCTACTAGAACAACTAGACTTAAACCCGCGCATGGTGGCAGTGGAATATAATGGGGAAATTCTCCACAGGCAGTTTTGGTTCGAGACTAAGATGCAAGAAGGCGATAAGCTTGAAATTGTCACCATTGTCGGAGGTGGTTAGTTTATATGATTAGAACTCTGATGTTTCATGGTTCATTGTTCATTGCCATGAACGATTCGGATTAAGATAACAGAACTTTTTTTATGGGCAACAAAATTTTTTCAAAACTCAAACCACTTTTAAAATCTCTATTTGTCTTTGGGTTAATATTTACCCTAGTAATGAGCAGTGCCAGTAGTGCTTTAGCGGCTCGCACTGGTGGTAGGATGGGGGGTGGTTCTTTCAGGGCCCCTAGTCGCAGTTATTCACCTAGTGGTGGAGGTTACCGCGCTGGTGGCGGTTACGGTTATGGAGGAGGATTTGGATTTCCCTTTCTGTTGCCCTTCTTCGGCTTCGGTGGCGGATTTGGCGGTTTATTCAGCATCCTGATTTTTATAGCAGTTGCTAATTTCTTAGTGCGGAGCTTTCGCAGCGTAGCTGATAGCGGTACTCAAAGCCCCTATGGCTACAGTAATCCCAAGGTTTCCGTCGGGCGTCTGCAAGTTGGTCTAATCTCAAATGCTCGTGGTTTACAAAAGGAACTCAACGAACTCGGGCGCACAGCCGATACGGACTCAGCAGCAGGCAGGGCACAACTACTTCAAGAGTCTACCCTAGCTTTACTGCGCCACCCAGAATATTGGGTTTACGGTGCCACCGAGTCTCAGCAGACAGCTCTGGAAGCTGCCGAAGCCAAGTTTAATCAAATGTCACTGGCCGAGCGCAGCAAGTTTACCGAAGAAACTCTCTCCAATTTTAACAATCAGCGTCGATTAGGTACCTCTGGGGTAACTCAATCGAACAACAACACCGAGCTAGCGGTAACAGAAGCATCAAGCGGATACATTATTGTCACAATTTTGGTGGGTATCGAAGGCAAGCTGGAACTGCAAAAAATCAACTCTTCAGAAGACCTTAATCAAGCCTTACGTCAAATTGGAGGAGTTGCCAGCGAACGCTTACTTGCCGTCGAAGTTCTCTGGACGCCGCAAGCAGAAAATGACACCCTAACCTCAGATGACATTATGGCTGGGTATCCAGACTTGAAGCTGGTGTAAAGGAATTTTGACCCACAATCAATCAACTCTTCTGGAGGTGATTGCTACATCAAAGGTACAGATTCCGGCAGGTTTCAGTAGCTTTGTATAAGTTTTTTGTAGCAGAAGGATGGAAATGATTGGGATGAGTATGCTAGTCTGGTACTTGTATGACAGACAACATATGGGCTTTGTTCCAGACGGTGTCGGTAAAAGCAAAGACAGGTTCAGATGAGCTTGGGCGTCCTTCCTAATCAGGATAGACATATAAAAGCTGTCCTGAAAATATCAATTAGCGATTTCGGAAGTAAATACGTCTCTCCCTTGGTTAAATGTGTCAACAGAATACACAGGTAGTCTCAGAGGAGCTTTCTGTTTAATGGATTATATAGAAAAGGTTTTGGAAAAGCTGAAGGAATGGGCACGTAAGCTCATTGAAACTCTTCTCGGCCCAGAGGCGGAGCCGGAACCAGAGCTTATTCCTATCCCTGTTAATGAGCCAGGGGTTCGTCGCCGATAGTATAGGTTTTGTGACTAACGAGATTCTACAGGCTATCAGCATCTTGGTTCTGCACGGTCCTAATCTGAATTTACTAGGACTCCGCGAGCCAGGCATCTATGGTTCTGTTACCTTAGATCAAATTAACCGCCTGTTAGAAGAGGAAGGGCAGAAACTACACTCAACAATCCTAGCGCTGCAATCAAACCATGAAGGTGTCTTGGTAGACGCGATTCACCAGGCAAGAGGAAAGCATCAAGGGATTTTGATTAATGCTGCTGCCTATACCCACACCAGTGTTGCTCTAAGAGATGCTTTAGCAGCGGTAGCTCTTCCCGTGGTGGAAGTCCATCTCAGCAACATTTATCGGCGCGAAGCTTTTCGGCATCATTCTTTTATTGCGCCAGTGGCAGTTGGGCAGATTAGTGGTTTTGGTGCACAGAGTTATCGACTGGGGTTACAGGCTCTAGTTAATCACGTGAGAACATTGGATAGCAGCTGAATTGTGTTTGTTCATAGTTGATGGCTCATGGTTCATGGGGATTGATGCGGTACTCACTGTTGAGCCGATTTCGAGGAGTTTTAGTGGGTAGCTTCCTAGGAGAATTTCTGGGAACTGGAGGCTTGTATGAGCCTGTTTTAGGAAATTGTTCACTGAAATTGCCCCAACTAAAGGAGAGCCAATCTCATCCGGGGCTTTCAGGTTGGAGTGAAATTGCTGCCTGTGGCAGTGAGAGTTTAATTCGTTGTGGCAGGTTTGATTTAGAAGATTGGGTTAATCGTTGTTTCGCACCAGAGCAGTCTTTACAATCGCCAAAGGCAACTGCCAGAAGTAGTGAGGTGGCAGTGGCAATGCTGCCAATAGCGCTATTTTTCCATGAAGATGTAGTCAAGTTGCGACGGCAAGTGCTAGAGGCAGCAGCTATTTGGCAGCATGATGCCCAGATATCTGAGGGTGTTTTAGCTATGGCTTATGCAATTAGCCTTGCCCTGACTGAAAAACTTGACTGTGCTGGATTAATTCCCCAAACTATTGCCTATCTGGGAACATCTAAAACGCCCTTGGTGCAGCAACTAGAAAAGATACAAGTACTCTGGGAACAAGGCGCAAGTTTAGAAGCCACTGTTACCCACCTGTACCGAGGCTTCCAGCGCCCAAATCAGCTGTTTACTCCTGTTACCGATATATCTATTGCCTTAGCTTTCTACTGTTTTCTGGATACTCCAGAAGATTTTCGACTCTGTGTAAGCCGTGCTAGCCTGAGCAGATATCAATCCCAGATGACTGCTACTCTGTGTGCTGCTTTGTCTGGTGCTTATAATAGTGTCCTTGGTATTCCGGTTGACTGGCGTCTTGGGGCTAATCGCCTTGGTATAGGTATCGAGAGGCAACAACTAGCAGATAAATTGCTGGCTTTATGGTCTGGTGTTTATAGTATTTCAGAACAACAGCAGCAGCAAATTTTGAGTGTGGCAGCGCCTCGCGAGATTAGGTGATGCCTCGCATATCTAAGAGAATATGCCGAGTAATAAGTAATAAGTAATAAGTAATAAGTAATAAATAAGACCTCTTGCAAAAGTAGCATTGACCCCCCTCAATCCCCAACCCAAGTCTTGCATGCCTTCTAGATTAATTCAGCAAGCCCTAGTTAAACTGATTACTTGGGTGACAATGGTGATTCAGTAATTTCTTAGCTAAACCTCATACTACTTGACAAATCAAAGAAAGTTATAGATAATGGAATCCGGCTATGAGATTGGGACTGTAGTTCAATTGGTTAGAGCACCGCCCTGTCACGGCGGAAGTTGCGGGTTCGAGCCCCGTCAGTCCCGTAGAAAGTAGCAGTTCCGGACTTCCAGAAGTGCTAGCTGGTGCTAAAGGTTCTTGAGATGTCCAGTAGGAAATTCTTGTCTATAGTTAAGGTGAATAAATACCTCGCCGGTTTATTTTGGTAAACCAATATTAAAATACATAAAGTCTGAAACTAAAACCTGAGAGATTCTGCTGTGAGTGTTAGAGTCCGTATTGCTCCTAGCCCAACTGGGAATTTACACATCGGTACGGCAAGAACTGCCGTCTTCAACTGGCTGTTTGCACGCCACCACGGTGGTCAATTTATCCTGCGAATTGAAGACACAGATCAAACGCGATCGCAACCAGAATACACCAAAAATATCCTTGATGGTCTTACCTGGCTGGGATTAAATTGGGATCAAGGACCAATTTTCCAGTCGCAACGACTTGAACTCTACCGCCAAGCAATTAAAACACTCCTGGATCAAGGTTTAGCTTATCGCTGCTACACCACAGCCGAAGAATTGGAGGAAATGCGGGCAGCGCAAAAAGCCAGAAAAGAGGCTCCCCGCTATGATAATCGGCATCGCCACCTGACACCAGAACAAAGAGCAGCATTTGAAGCGGAAGGACGCAAGCCAGTAATTCGCTTTCTAATTGACGATAACCGGGAAATTGTCTGGCAGGATTTAGTTAGGGGCAAGCTTACTTGGAAAGCCAGTGACTTAGGTGGTGATATGGTAATCGCTAGGGCATCTGAGCAAGATGAAATCGGTCAGCCTCTCTATAATCTGGCAGTAGTGGTGGATGATGTGGATATGAAAATTAGCCACGTTATCCGGGGCGAAGACCATATTTCTAATACTGCCAAGCAAATTTTGCTCTATGAAGCCATGGGAGCAAATATACCAGAATTTGCTCATACGCCCTTAATTCTGAATATGCAGGGGCAAAAACTATCAAAGCGAGATGGCGTGACTTCGATTTCTGAGTTCAAGGAAATGGGCTTCACTGCTGAAGCGATTGCTAATTATATGAGTCTACTGGGTTGGTCCCCACCAGACTCGACTCAGGAAATATTTAGTTTGGAGCAAGCTGCTAAAGAGTTTAGCTTTGAACGCGTTAATAAAGCAGGAGCAAAGTTTGACTGGGCAAAACTCGATTGGATTAACAGTCAATATCTGCACCAAATGAGTGCTTCTGAGTTAGTTGATTTGCTGATTCCCTACTGGCAAGGTGCTGGCTATAAATTTGACCAGACTAATGCTCGCAGTTGGTTAGAGAGTTTAGCAGCAGTAATTGGTCCGAGCCTGACTCGTTTACCGGAAGCAGTAGAGATGAGCAGGATGTTGTTTGTTGAGTCTATAGAGTTCACTCCAGCAGCAGTTGAACAGCTAAGTAAGGAAGGAGCAACTGAAGCTGTGCAGGCAATCCTTGAGGTTCTAAGTGATTATCCTGAGTTGAGTGCAGATAATGCCAGTCAGATTGTCAAAACCGTGATCAAAGAACATAAGCTCAAGAAAGGATTGGTAATGCGATCGCTACGTGCTGCTCTTACTGGTGATGTTCATGGTCCTGATCTTATGGCATCATGGGTGCTTCTGCATCAGCAAGGGGTAGATAAAACCCGTCTACAGCAAGCTTTGACTCTTTGAGCCGATAAGCCATAAATCGTTTATGGTTCATTTTTGATTGTTCCGAAGAGAAAGTATTTGACAACTACCGAATACTTTCTCTTCGGAACCATGAGCCATGAACCATGAACACAATGGGGAACAATATCAGCAATTTTCTAGTCTCTAATAGCACTAAAGCCGTTAATATCCAATATCAACGTGCCGTTCATGGTTGTGAGCATAAATAAGTCAGTAAATCGGCAAGGATCAAAATTCCTCAGAGTTTCCAACTGGGTGATGGCACTTAGCCTAATGGTATGGTGTGGGCTAGCTCCTGGCAATGCTTATGCTAAAGCGACGGCGATGATTAGTGAGAAGCTATTTAATCGAGTCTTGGTTCAAAGTCAGCCAGAAGAACCTCAAGATAAGCCTCAGGAGATCTTTGAAGACATTAAAATTGAACCGCAATTGTCCCCAATTTCAATGACAATAAACGGCATTAGCGGCGGTTCAGTACCTGCCAGACGTATTACTGAGCGCGTCGAAACGCCGACTGGTTCTTGCATAGGTTTTGTTGACGAGGAACCTAATCATAAAGTAGTTTTAACTGATTTTTTCGACGATCTAAGTTGGCAAGTAGAAAGCTCGATGGACACTACCATGATTATCAAAGGGCCTGGTGGCGTCTGGTGTAATGATGACTATCAGGGCAAAAATCCTGGTGTTTCAGGTCAATGGCAGACTGGGACTTATTATATTTGGGTAGGATCTTACAAAAAAGATGACTATCATTCCTACACGATTAAAATCTTTGAAGAGCAACCTTGAAGTTTTTACCTATATCTCAGTAGGTGGGTGTAAATAGGGTTTGCTGAATAAGTCTGGTGGTAAGGAGAGGGAGCTCTTAGCAGGGAGCAGGGAGTAGGGAAAAGCCGATAGTTCTAAGCTTGATTATCCATGATCAGCTCCGAGATTTTCCTATTAAGGGGGTTATACTGACGGTTGGTGGTGGTGATGCTACAGGAGTTGAGGTTAATAGTGATGGTACTGTGCAATTAACTGGTTCCGGTATCCAGGTAGAAGATGGTGATGTGATAGTTCAGGACATCAGTGCTGGCAGGCAAGTTGTCATTGAAGCAGAAGGAGATATTCGTACAGCTTCTGTTACTTCCGATGGGGGTAGAATTTTCCTCAATAGTAGGGAAGGAGAGATTGATACTAGTGGTGGAATCTTGGATTCGTCAGATATTAGTAGCGGAATCTTGGATTTAACGGCAGTAGATAGTGGGAATATTGATCTGCAAGCTGAAGGTAATATCACTACCGGTGCTCTTAATACTGCTAGTCTTGATGGCAACGGTGGTAATGTTACTGCTATCAGTAATACAGGAAGTATTGATACGACTGCTGGGATAGTAGATACTTCTGCTGTAGATGGCAAGGGAGGAGATGTTCAATTATTTGCGATCGCAGGTGGTATTGAGGTTGGTGATATTGATGGTGCTAGTAGTAATGCTGAAGCTGGCAAAGTTACTCTGTCTGTTGAAAGTGATCTTAGTACAGAAAATATCACTGCTGGAGAGATTAGTCTGAGTAGCACAGGTGGAGGAATTAACACTAGTGCTGGTACGCTGAATGCTATTTCTACAAATGCTGATAGTCTGGTATTGCTTCAGGCGTTGGGGGATTTAACCACGGCTGATGTTATAACCAATGGTCTGGATATTAATATTTTCAGTACCGAGGGAGGAATCGATACGACTGCTGGAATTCTTGATACAACTCTAGCTGCAGATATTTCCCTGGAGTCTATTCTTGATATTACTACAGGGGACATTCACTCCCATGGTGGTTCAATTACACTTAATAGTTTTGGCATTATAGAATTTGGTGTCTTCATAGACACTTTGGAAGAGGGCGGTTCTATTAATACTACTGCTGGTATCTTAGACTCTAGTTCTGGGAGCGGTAATGGTGGCGATATTACTCTCAATGGATCCGGTTCTATTTTTACTGGGGATATCAACTCGGATGGAGGCAAGATTATCCTCATGAGCAGCTTTGAAGAAATTAGCATTAGTGGTGGTACTATAGATTCTTCTTCTGATACAGGGGTAGGTGGCAGTGTAACTATAGATGGTAACTTCGACGTTGCTACTACTGATGTCATTTCTGATGGTGGTGATATCTTTATCGAAGGCAGTCGAATAGATACTAGTAATGGCACTATCGACTCTTCTTCTGATATTGGAGAAGGAAGCAATGTGACTATAGATGGTAGCTTTAGTGTTGCTACTGCTGATGTCATTTCTGCAGGAGGTGATATCTTCCTCGAAGGCAGTCGAATAGATACTAGTAGTGGCACTATCGACTCTTCTTCTGATACGGGGAAAGGGGGCAGCGTAACCATAGATGGAAACCTTCGGGTTACTACTGCTGATGTCATTTCTGATGGAGGTGATATCTCTATCGAAGGCAATCAAATTGATACTAGTAGTGGCACTATCAACTCTTCTTCTGATATTGGAGAAGATGGTTTAATAAGCTTGGATGATCCCCCCTTTAATATCTTTAACTTTTCTCTTGGCTTTTCTCCTTCATTACCACCTGAACCCCAACCTTTAGTTGTTATAGTCCCAGCTGCAATTACTCTTCCATCAATTGTTGAACCGCTAGATATATCAACACCAATACCAGATACAGTTCCTGAAATAAATACAGTTGGTGGACCAGTTACATTTAGTGAACCATCACCACGTCCACCAACTGCAGATGATCCAGTGCCACTTCCAGCAATTCCAGTTGAAATTACACCAACTCCAACTCCAGATGTTCTACCAGAAGTAACCCAGAGAACTAAATCCAACCGAACCCTAGCAATCAACCAAGAAAGACGAGCAATCCTAGCACTGGAAATCACAGAATGCCTCAAAGAAGAACAATTACTTAGAGAAGCCCAAACCCCATCCCAGCAACTTGTAGCTACAGACTACAACCAAGCCGCCGAGTGCTATCAAAAAAATCTAGAATTTGCCCGTAGTTACGGTGACTCATTACGAGAGAGAAACGCACTGCATAATCTAGGAATCACCAACTATATCCTAGGAAACTATAGTCAAGCCTTAGAATATCACCAACAACAATTAACTCTCGCCCAATCAGAGCAAAACTTAACAAGCAAAACTCAAGCTCTTAGCAGTTTGGGAGCAACTTATGGAGCCATAGGAAATTATCCACAATCTCTAGAGCACTATCAGCAGGCTCTAGAACTAGTGAACTTAGCCGAGGATTCGGAATTGAAAATCAATATCCTCCGTAATCTGGGATTAGTTTACTACGCCGATAAAAAATATCACCAGGCTCTCAAATATCAACAAGACAGTTTAGCCTTAGCCGAAGCAACCAATAACCTACGGGGAAAAATACTAGCCTTATCCCACTTAGGCTTAGTACACTACTCCCTAACCAACTATCACCAAGCAATTGAATACAATCAAAAGAGCCTAGCACTAGTCCAAGAATTACCAGATAAACAGGCAGAGCTAATAGCACGAGAAAATTTAGGAATAACTTATTATGCTCTCGAAGACTATCAGCAAGCAGTCAACTATCACCGCCAGAGTTTAGCAATGGCGAAACAACTGGGTAATCGCCACGCTGAGGCAAGGGCATTAAGCAACCTAGGTGACACTCTTCACCAAGCCGGCAATTCTCAAGCAGCAACTGAAAATCTCCTCGCAGCAATTAATATTTGGGAATCATTGCGGTCAAAGTTAGGTAGTAATGACCTAGATAAAGTCTCAGTCTTTGAAACCCAAGAAACAACTTACAGCACTTTACAACAAGTCTTAGTAGAACAAAATCAACTCAACCAAGCCTTAGAAATTACTGAAAGAGGCAGAGCCAGAGCATTTGTTGAATTATTAGCCAGAGGTTCATTAAAGGCCCAAACCAACCACCAAGCAATTGAACCTCCCAAGATTGAAAAAATTAGACAAATTGCTCAACAACAAAACTCGACAATAGTTTCCTACTCCATTGTTAAAGAAGTTATTGAAACCAAAGGTCTTCGACAACTCCAAGACAAAGCAATTTACATTTGGGTAGTTCAACCTACAGGTGAAGTCGCTTTTCGCCAGCTTGATTTAACGACTCTAAATGTATCTATAGAAGAATCAGTTATCCTCGCTCGTAATGCCATTTCTCGAGCAAGAAGTACTCAAAGCGAACAATTACACAACTTATACCAGCTACTTATAGAACCAATTGCCGAACTATTACCTACTAATCCTGAAGCCCACGTTACCTTCATTCCTCACGAATCCTTATTTCTAGTACCTTTTGCCGCACTGCGAGATGCTTCTGGGAAATACCTAATTGAAAAGCACACCATCCTTACTGCTCCCTCAATTCAGGTATTAGATTTAACTCATCAACAGCGACAACAGGTATCTGGAGAGGAAATACTAATAGTAGGCAATCCCACCATGCCCCAAGATTTGCCCTCTCTTCCCTATGCCGAAACTGAAGCAATAGCGATCGCAAAAATCTTAAACGCCAAAGCACTCATAGGTGACCAAGCTACCAAAGAAAAAGTTATTGAGCAAATTTCCAGGGCAAAAATTGTCCATCTCGCCACTCATGGCTTACTAGATGACTTCGAGGGGTTAGGCTTGCCTGGTATGATTGCCCTTGCGCCCACTGACAAAGACCGAGGTTTTCTTAGTGCTAAGGAAATTTTTGAACTGGAACTGAGCGCCGAGTTAGTAGTACTAAGCGCTTGTAACACTGGTAGAGGTAGAATCACCAGTGACGGAGTGATTGGATTGTCCCGTTCTCTGATTGCCGCAGGTACACCAAGCGTAGTAGTTTCCCTCTGGACAGTTCCTGATCAGAGTACAGCATCCCTAATGATAGAATTCTACCACCAATTACATCAAACTCCAAATAAAGCCCAAGCATTGCGCCAAGCCATGCTGAAAGTAATCGAAGAATACCCTAATCATCCCAGAGCTTGGTCAGCTTTTACCCTAATTGGTGAAGCCAATTGAAGTTAAGGGTTAGGAGGAGAGTATGGGTGAGCGAAAAAAAGAGTGGGGAAATAAGTAAGCAGACGCGGAGACGCGGAGACGCGGAGACGCGGAGAATTCAAGTCCCACGCAAAATTTCGTTCACCCCACAGTGGGATTATCACCGAATCTTAAACCAGGAGTTGAAACTTGATATATACCCAGCCCAACCATCATCTTACCATGAAGTTCAGCATGGGGTTCAAATCGTAGCGGCGATGGCACGTAGACGACTCCTTCAATCAGTTCAGCTTTTTTCAACTGAGGCATTGCATGATAGCGACGCTCAAACTCATGCCTGGTTAGATGATCACCACTCTCTAATGGTAGAAGCTGATTGTTTGCTGAATGGATTTGTTGAGTAAGCGAGTCTGCTTTAACCATCCTCAAATCTTCGGAATCGCCAGATGACTTTACTTTAGTTTATCCGGTAGTTAAGATGATTGCCATTGAGATTTACCTTCGCTTACCATTTGCATGGTTGTGATGGACAATTGTGGGCAAAACCGCTGGCATGAATATCTTATTTATTTTAGCTGAAATCAGTCTCCTGCTAAGCATTTTCCTGGTGCTACACTGGCTGATTAGCAAAGTCTTCAAAAAGCTGAGGCAGTTTCAGGCGCTGAGAAAAAAACACCAAAAACTCAAAATCTTACACCGCAATATTAAGGGCGTGTTAGTTCTTTGTTGGGCAATACTCAGTATTACTGTGCTTGGTGTCAATGGGTTTCTAATCTACCGAGGAGAGAACCTTAAGGAGTACACTTTCCAACTAATTAGGACAATATCACCAGAAGTCTGGTTGCAGCTAGGCTTGGGTATTGTCAAGAGTCTCAGCGTTTTGATTCTGGCAGCACTTTTCCTCAGATTTTTACACTACGTTCTTAATAAAGCCTGTGGTTTTGCTCAAAACTTTGATCAATTCAGTGCTAATGATGAGAGTATTGAAAAATTCTTTGGCTTCCTCAACAGGAACCTAAGCAATAGTATTTGGCTATTATCTATACTCTGGTGCAGCCAGATTCTGCAATTTCCTGCAATTGTCTCGTTATATCTCTACGTCTTGCTGAGGATATACATCATTATTGCAGTTGGCTTGCTAATTTTTAAAGCAGCTGACGTGATGATTGACAGTTTAGATGCCCTCAGTCAGAAATATTCAAATTCTGACAACCTGCTCCGATTCTATGACCGTCTTCGACATCTGCTTCCATTTTTTAAGCGGTGTCTCGAAGTTGCAATCTATGTCTACATGGCAACTCTCGTTGTTCAGCAAGTGGAGTTAATTTCCTCCTTAGCTACAGCAGGCATCAAAACTATCCAAATTATTGGTATCGTCTTGATCTGCCGTGTCTTCACCGAAGTAGCTAACCTGTTAGTGGAGGAAATCCTACTTAGGAACCAGAGCCTCACAGGAGTGCAAAAGCAGAGGAGGCTGACGATTATTCCTCTGATCGAAAGTTCCCTAAAATACTTTATTTATTTCGGCGGTGGCATTTGGATTCTCGAGATCATTGAAATAGACCCGACTCCAATTCTAGCAGCTGCTGGGATTTTAGGTCTAGCAGCCGGCTTGGGTGCGCAAAACCTAATCAATGATATAGTCTGCGGATTCTTTATCCTCTTTGAAAACTATTATTTGGTGGGTGACTTTATCGAAACCAACGATGCTTTGGGTGTAGTTGAAGCGATCGAATTGAGGACTACCCGTATCCGCCATCCTGATGGTCAAGTCTACATCATTCGCAATGGAGATATTGGACTAATCGTTAACTATTCTAAGGACTATATTTACGCAGTGGTTGATGTGAACGTAGCTTATGAGTCCAATCTCGATCACGTCTATAAAGTTTTAGAAGAATTGGGTAAACAGCTACAGGAGCTTTACCCAGAAGATGTATTAGAAGCAACAGAGGTCGATGGAGTTGAAGATTTTGGTAATTCTGGAATTTTGATCCGCACGCTTACAAAACTCTTACCAGGAAACAGCCATCGCGGGAAACATGACGATATTCAGGGAGTTTTGCGCAGAATGATCAAAGATGCCTTTGATCGCGAGGGAATTGAACTTTCCGTCTCCCAGCATGTAGTCAGTTTCAAAAATCAAGATGAGAGTAATCTTACCAAAAAGAAGCTAGGTTCTCGCTACAGCGAAAGCCCCCACTGAATCTGAATATTACAGTGGGGGAGGATGTCATTCCCTAGTTCATGTTATCTACCAATACCCAGATAACGGAAACCAGAACTTTCTATAGCTTCGGGATCTAAAAAGTTGCGACCATCAATGAGTACAGGATTATTCATCAGCTTCGCCATCTTGGTATAGTCCAGCTTCTGGAATTGCGGCCACTCGGTTACTAATACCATCGCATCGCAGCTATCTGCCAGACGCTCTGGATCGGTTTCCACAACCACGCCAGATAAGCCATGACGCATACCAGTTTGGGAAATAATTGGGTCGTAGGCTTTAACTCTGGCTCCCAATCGGTTCAACTTCTCAATCAGATCGAGGGCTGGAGCATCGCGCAAGTCATCGGTATCTGGCTTGAAGGTTAGACCGAGTAGTCCAACAGTTTTACCTTTGAGGATTTTAAGTTCTTGCTGAAGTTTGACCAATGCCAGCTCACGTTGGCTTTTGTTAACGCTGATGGCAGCTTTGAGCAAATGAGCATCGTAACCATAATCGTCAGCAGTATGAACCAAAGCTGAGACATCTTTGGGGAAGCAGGAACCGCCCCAACCAATTCCAGCCTGCAAAAACTTGTTGCCAATGCGGGAATCTAAACCAATGCCTTTAGCAACTTGGGTAACATCAGCACCGACGCGGTCGCAAATATTGGCAACTTCATTGATAAAGCTAATTTTTGTTGCCAAAAATGCATTGGCTGCATATTTAATCATCTCAGCAGAACTGAGGTCAGTAATCACAACTGGCACCGGTGACAATGATTTGTCCTCTGCAAACTTGCGCTCCACCAGTGGTGCGTAGAGTTCTTGCATCATTGCCAAGGCTTTGGAGTTGTTGCTGCCTAGTACAATTCGGTCTGGGTTAAAGGTGTCGTAAACTGCTGAACCTTCCCGCAGAAACTCCGGATTGCTAACTACATCAAAATCGGTAGCAATTTCTTCTACTGCTTGAGCTGAGGGAACCCCACCAGCAGTTACCAGAGATTTTTGACGTTCAGCAACCCCATCCATGACAATCATCCGCACCCAGTCACCAGAGCCAATGGGTACTGTTGATTTATTGACAATTACTTTGTAACCGCCATTAAGATGAGCGCCAATGCCACGGGCAACGGCTTCGACGTAACGAGTGTCACTTTCCCCTGTAGGCAGAGGAGGTGTTCCCACAGCAATAAACAAAACTTCACCATGAGCTACGCCGGCAGCCAAGTCTGAGGTAAACTCCAGTCGTCCAGCCTCAGTGCAAGAGTGCATCAGTTCTGAAAGACCTGGCTCATAGATGGGCGTCTGCCCAGATTTCATTAACTTGACTTTCTCTTCATTATTGTCTATGCAAATGACGTGATGCCCAATGTGGGACAAGCAAACGCCAGTAACTAGGCCAACATATCCGGTTCCAATTACACAAACGCGCATGGGTGCATCCTCAGTGATAAGATTTATAGGTTATAGATCAGGGTAGTCTAATTGGTAAAGATTGCAATCTCCAATACTCTTAGTTGACTTGACTAATTAAATTGAAGCTAGCCTCGGTGCTTCAGGAGAACCTAAGCGTTGACGAAAATCCTCTACTGTCAGTTTTAACCCTTCTTGTAAAGGAACGGTAGGTTGCCAACCGAGCAGAGTCTTGGCTTTAGTAATATCTGGTTGGCGACGCTTGGGATCGTCTTCAGGTAGAGGTTTAAAGTCAATCTCAGTATCAGGATTGACCATCTTCTGAATAGTCTGAGCTAGTTCTAGGATTGTATATTCGTCAGGATTGCCTAAATTAATTGGTCCAGTATGCTCACCATTCATCAACCGCATTAAACCATCTACCAAGTCGGAAACATAGCAGAAGCTGCGGGTTTGGGAACCATTACCGTACACTGTTAAAGGTTGACCCTTGAGGCTTTGAACCACAAAATTGCTAACCACTCGACCATCATTTTCAAGCATTCTCGGACCATAGGTGTTAAAAATCCGCGCTACGCGAATTTCCACATTATTTTGCCAGTGGTAGTCGAATGCCAAGGTTTCTGCAACTCGCTTACCTTCGTCATAACAGCTGCGAGGACCAATGGGATTGACATTGCCTCGATAATCTTCTGACTGAGGATGAACTTCAGGATCGCCGTAAACTTCAGATGTAGATGCTAATAATAATCTTGCTTTTACCCGTTTGGCTAACCCCAGCATATAGAGGGTACCCATAACATTAGTTTTAATGGTCTTAACGGGATTATACTGATAGTGAATCGGAGAAGCAGGACAAGCTAGATGGTAAATTTGGTCTACTTCCAACCGGATTGGCTCAGTGATGTCGTGACGGATTACTTCAAAGTAGGGATTATCTAGCCACTTCAAGATGTTGCGCTTGCGACCTGTATAGAAATTATCTAGACAGATAACTTCTTGACCACTTGTCATTAACCGATCAATCAGGTGGGAACCAATAAAACCAGCACCACCTGTAACCAGAATTCTCATGCAATTGACTCTTTGGATTGAGGTTTAAATCATTCCTAAGCTAACCTTGGAAATTAACACTGTCCAGAGACACTTTGTTTTATAAAGTAATTGTGAAGATTAGAGACTGCAACTACTGTATTTTGGTAACAAATTAGTACAATCTCTTGATAAGAATTAGGTTAGCAGGAGAGATTGAAGTGTTAGTTTTAATTTCACTGCTGTTATTTGAGAGGATTAAGCAACAGTAGTAACAGCATAAAATCCTCTCTAGAGCTTAGTTTGATCTTTACTATCCGTGATCAAGACGCAGTGCTGCCATAAAAGCCTCTTGGGGAACGTCAACGGTGCCTACAGATTTCATTCGCTTTTTACCCTTAGCCTGCTTCTGGAGCAGCTTTTTCTTACGAGAAATGTCACCGCCATAACACTTAGCTAAAACATCTTTCCTGAGAGCAGGTATGTGTTCGCTGGCAATTACTCTGCTGCCGATAGAGGCTTGGAGGGGAATTTTAAATTGATGCCGAGGAATTAGTTCCTTGAGCTTTTCGACTAGGGAACGACCCACATTATAGGCTTTGTCTCGGTGGACAATCATTGCCAGAGAGTCAACAGGGTCACCATTAATCAGAACATCGAGCTTAACCAAGTGGTTTTCTCGATAACCAATGAGATGATACTCCATACTAGCATAGCCACGTGAGCGGGATTTCATCTGATCGAAAAAGTCTGTAACTACCTCTGCCAGAGGTAATTCATAAACTAGCGTTGTCCGCCCTTGGGTCAGATACTTCATGTCTTTAAAATCACCGCGCCGATTTTGACAAAGTTCCATCAAAGTGCCAACATAGGTTTCTGGAGTAATCATTTCTACTCGAACATAGGGTTCTTCAATTTTGTCCCGTTCTTGGGGATCAGGCAGAACACTGGGATTGTCAATCTCAAAAACTTCACTTTTGATAGTGGTAACCTGGTAAACTACCGAAGGCGCAGTCGTGATTAAATCCAGATTGTATTCCCTCTCAAGTCGCTCCTGAACGATCTCCATGTGCAGCAAACCCAAAAAACCACAGCGGAAGCCAAATCCCATCGCACTGGAGGTTTCCGGTTCATAGTTAAGGGCAGCATCATTGAGCTTGAGTTTATCTAGGGCATCTTTCAAATCGTGATATTGATCTGAGTCAGTGGGGAACAGTCCACAGAACACCATCGGTTTGGCTTCTGTGTAACCAGGCAAGGGAGATTGTGCCCGTTTTGCTGCCAGGGTAATGGTATCCCCGACACGAGCATCAGTGACAGCTTTAATAGCTGCTGCCAGGTAACCCACCTCCCCTGCATGCAGTTCGTCTACCTGAACTTGAGTAGGAGAAAGAACGCCAACTTCATCAATTTCGTACTCCTTGCCAGATGCCATTAAGCGAATGCGATCGCCTGTTTTGAGGGTTCCATCAACTACCCGAAAGTAGACAATAACACCGCGATAGGGGTCATAGTAGCTGTCAAAAATCAAGGCTCGCAGTTGCTGTTTTACTGTATCCTGAGGTGAAGGCACCAAATGTACAATAGACTCGAGAATTTCGGTTATCCCGATACCTTCCTTTGCCGATGCCATGATTGCTCCGCTACAATCGAGACCAATGACTTCCTCGATTTCAGCGATAACCCGTTCTGGTTCGGCTCCGGGCAAGTCAATTTTATTTAGAACCGGGATAATCTCGAGATTATGCTCAAGTGCTAAGTATACATTAGCCAGAGTTTGGGCCTCTACACCCTGTGAAGCATCTACCACCAACAAAGCCCCTTCACAGGCGACAAGCGATCTTGATACTTCGTAGGAGAAATCCACATGACCAGGAGTATCAATTAAATTAAGCACGTAGTGTTCGCCATCACTAGCGGTATAGTTCATCCTCGCCGCTTGCAGCTTAATCGTAATGCCCCGTTCCCTTTCCAAATCCATGTTATCTAAGAACTGTTCCTTCATCTGCCGGTCATCTACCGTCCCAGTAGTCTGCAAAAGACGATCTGCTAGGGTAGACTTGCCGTGGTCTATGTGGGCAATGATGGAGAAATTGCGAATGCGAGAGACAGGAACGTCAGTCATAACTAGTTAGTAGTTACCAGCAAGAAACAGCCGTAGATTTTAGTATCACTTAATGTATTTTAATGTTTCTGCCAAAAGTTGTAGCCATACTCCGGAAACTTGATCGCTTAACTAGTTGTAATAAGTAAGGCCCTTCTAGAGGGCGAGGGTCAAATTAAATAATGAAAATACTTGTTAACAACCTGCTTTACAGGCATTAAACCCCAATGTATCTACACTACTCTCAACTTTCTATTTTCAGATTATGATTTTGGCAGCTAGAGGTGCTACTTGGCTAGGCTCTTGGCTAGTTATCGTAGAATTCGTATTAGGGAAACTAATACTATGCTTATGAATGATCCTGCTGTACATCGAGAGCATTCAGCTGATAAAGAAGAAATCTCTATACATCTGGACTCGGAACTGTTAGATCAAATCAAGCACCTCACTAGTGATCCTAGCAAGGTGATTGAAACAGCAATTCGTCAGTGGCTAAGAGGCGAGCGTGAGCGCGACAATGAATTAGCCCGCACTTTCGAGCGTAATCCACCAGTACCGCCGCGCGGCGAATGGAACGATTGAGATAAAACAGTTATAGGCGTCAGGCGGCAAGAGTACACCTGACGTCCTGAGTCAGAAGAGGTTGCATTTACATCTGAAAAGTTATTGCTCATCCTTTCGTCACTTACAATGTCCAGGTTTCTGCTGATGAATGCTCCTGATAATTTCCAAAATTCTCAATCTAGGTATGCCGATGTGAAGTCTCCTTCTGCACCAGCTCCGTCTAGCTTCTTGCAGGGGTTAAATTCCGAGCTAGCCTTTACTCAGGATGCATCTGGTCAGTACCTGTCTTTTTACTGGCAATACGCCCAGCAGTACAATTTGACTAATGAGCAAGTGATTGGAACTCCCTTGCACAAGACGTTTTGCCCGACTGCCATTGAAGCCTATCAAGAACAACTGCAGCGTATTTTGGAACGGCGAGTTCCTGAGAGCTGTATACATTCATTTTCTTATCGAGAGCAATCTTTTACCTTTGAGCTGGTAATCAGCCCAATTTTGCAAGTTGACGGCAAGGCAAAAACTGTTCTAGTGATGGGACATCTTTTACCTGAGGCATCAGCACCAAAAGCAATTGAACCCTTTGTACCCTTAAGTCTAGACCCCAGTCAAAAACTACTAACCCAGATTTCTAGGAAAATCCGCCGCACCCTCGATCTCGAAACCATCTGGCAGCAGACTGTCGATAGTCTAGGAAAGGCACTTGAAGTAAGTCGCTGCATACTCTGCTCTTACAAACTGGGGAGGGAGGAAGTTAAGGTGGAGGCAGAATATTGCCAAGATGCTTTTGAATCAATGCTCGGAAAGCTTCTCCAACTGAAGTCTAGGCCTTACCTGGCTCAAGCACTGTTGATTCACGAACCTGTGGTGATAACTCAAATCCCCGAGAGCCAATTCCAGGAACAGTCAGTGCTAGTGGTCTCTACCTCTGATAAAGGCGAACCTAATGGATTAATTAGCCTACAACAGTGTGACCGCCACCGTCAATGGAGTGAGTCAGAAATCGAATTGGTGCGAGAATTAGCTGAACAAGTTGGCACGGCAATTTCCCATGCCACCCTCTACAAAGAGTTAGAAGTAGCTCGTGAACAAGCTGAAGCTGCCTCCCGTCTCAAAAGTGAGTTTCTCGCCAATACAACCCACGAGCTACGTACCCCTCTCAATGGAATTATCTGTAGCCTCAAGCTGATCATTGACGGCATGGTAGACACCTCCGAAGAGCAGCAGGAATTCTTAAATGATGCTCATCACTCAGCTCTACATCTGCTTGACATTATTAATGACATACTCGATATTGCCAAAATTGAAGCAGGCAAGATGGAGCTTGAACTTAACCCAGTTAGGCTCGATGAGTTGGTGGAAGCTGTCCATAACTTCACTAACAATCAGGCACAGCAAAAAAACCTCAGTCTTACTACCGAGTTACCTGCAACCTATGATGACGTGATTCTGTTTGGGAACTACCAGCGCCTGTTGCAGGTAATGTTAAATCTGACTGGCAATGCGATCAAATTTACCCACGAAGGTGGAGTAACAATTAGTGCAGAAGTTATCAGGAAGAAGGTAAATTTTCAAAATCAGGAACTCCCTGGCATGGTCAAAGTTCGAGTTGCAGATACTGGCATCGGCGTTTCCCTTGAAGACCAAGCCAAACTGTTTCAAACCTTCTCTCAAGTAGATGGGGAACGTACGCGACAATACGGCGGTACTGGTTTGGGACTGACAATCTCGCAAAAGCTTGTGGAAACAATGGGTGGGGTGGTCAATTTTTACAGTATGGGAGAAGGTCTAGGTTCAACAGTTACCTTTACGGTACACCTATATCAAGAACCTGTGATGATCACCAGTCAGTCAACTGACTCCATTGACTTATTAAATGTTTAGCAAAACACATAATCAGAGCTGCTTGTTCAACAAATGTGCTAGGATAAAACTTTGTAAGAGAACAACCAGGAAGCCGAAGAAGTTATTCTTACCAAAGCCTCTACTGTAATCTTCGATTAAGTAGGGGAGCATATCGCCCAGGTGCAACCCCTGTGGAGGTTCACTCCACAGCTGTGTTGCGCACCTAAACGATTTACCGGGGAAGGATCTCAACAAGAGGTAAACTATGTCCGAAGAAATGGCACTAACTACTGAAAACGTCGAAAATCTATTGGACGAAATGCGTCCATACTTAATGGCTGATGGGGGCAATGTCGAGCTAGTGGGGTTGGACGGGGCTGTTGTTAAACTCCGGCTCCAGGGGGCATGTGGCTCTTGCCCTAGTTCAGCCATGACCCTGAGAATGGGTATTGAGAGGCGCTTGCGAGAATCAATCCCTGAAATTGTTGAAGTTGAGCAAGTAATGTAAAAATCTTAATTTTGTTTTTTTTAACATGGGTGAGAGAAATTTTGGTTGGAATTTCAATTCGACCTGTCTCCGCGTCTGGAGCGTCTGCTTACTCGTTCCCCCACTCTTTTTTCGCTCACCCTTTTACCATTGCTGCACTTAGCATCCCACAACCAAGCCTGAGAGGCTTAGTTGTGGATATTTCTCAATTATACTCGAAATTTTGCACATTTCTCTGGCGGGTATTTGAATTCATACCAACTTTATTAAAGGTAAAGAAAAGGTATTAAAGTCAAGTTACTCTAATACCCTCTCTACCTTGTTGCCAAGCAACTCTTTACTTTTTCAAGAGTGCTGAGCGCCTTTGATCTTACCGATTTCGGGCTTAGTTTCTAGTGGGAAAACTTCTGAAGATTGTTCTTGATCTAAACTAGTGCTGTTGAGAGACCAACGGTGTTCTATAGGCAAATTGGCTTGCTGGCAACTTTGTTCAAGTTGCTTTTGCTGTGCTAAGGCTTTACGAAGAGTGATAATCAGTTCCTGAACCTGATCTCTAACTTCTGGCTTTTGACTGGCGGCAAAAGAAGTTTGGCGCTCTAGAAGTTGGAGGAGCAGCTCATAGTGGATAAAAGAGGGAAGAGGGATTGGCTCCATGAAACCTGGTTATACCTCAAATGGATTAATCGGCGGTAGCGTTAGCTAATGCAAGTTTAGGTTACACTAGTCCTGCTATATATATTTAATGCTCTAAAAACCCTTAGCTTGCTGGAGAGTTATTTCCATTATGCTATGGTGCAGTTTGTGTTTGATGATTACTCCCTAAGACGACAACATCTTAAGTGGTATTCTAAACTGAATAATTATCCGCATAAATTTAGTTTGAAGGTTGTAGAGGCTTTATTCTATCCTTTACTTGTCATTCCTTGTCCCTGGAGATGAGCTTTGAGTTCCTCTAGTTTGGAACAGCTTGGTGATTGCTACAGCAGGATCGGACTGTTTTACTAGCGACTCGCCAATGAGAACAGCTGCCGCACCCGCAGATGCTACCATTTCTAGACCGGCAGTTGCATGTAGTCCTGATTCACTCACTACAACAATGTCACGTTCCTTAAGTTGGTTGCCCCGCGCCGCCATAATTTTGCAGGTTGTTTGCAGATCAACTGAAAAGTCCTCTAAGTTACGATTGTTGATACCAACCAGGTTAACTCCATCTAATCTTAAAACGCGGTCTAACTCGGAGAGATTATGGACTTCAATCAAGGGTGTCATCGACAGACCTTTGGTAATTTTAACAAAGTATTGCAAGTCTTGAGTAGACAAAATAGCGGCAATTAGCAAGACAGCGTCAGCTCCGTAGCTGCGGGCAAGATAAATTTGGTAGGGGTAGATTATAAAATCTTTACATAGCACTGGCAATTCAACGGCACTGCGAACTTTTGCTAAGTTCTCCCAACTACCTTGAAAAAATTTTTGATCAGTCAGCACCGAGATGGCGCTAGCACCTCCGAGACTGTAAGCTTTAGCAATCGCCACTGGATCAAAATCTTCTCGCAGTAAGCCCTTACTGGGGGAAGCCTTTTTGACTTCGGCAATTAAGGCAGGAGCTGTCGGGCCTGTGAGTAGGGCTTGCCTGAAGTTGCGTGTATTTGCTGCATTGGACACCCTTTGGCGCAACTTGACCAAAGGAAGACGTTCACGCATGTTGTCAACTTCCTTCTCTTTGTGCCAGACAATTTCTTCAAGGATATGGCGCGGTTCGGCGTCTGGAAGAGCAACTTGATAACGGAGTATGCTCAGATCAACAGCTGGGTTAGGAGAGCGTCGGCGGATTTTCATGCAATCAGAAAATATAAGATTAAAATGCACACTAGCTTACTAGTACAACACAGCCTAAATAAAACTATCATTCTCAAGCATTGTTCCCACAAAAAGCCGTCAAGCGAAGGACGGGGCTTGAATCCCATATTTTTGTCAGGCATCAAAACTTGTCATTGCCCGCTTGTAAGCTTCATCAAGTACTTCTGAGAGAGTAGGGTGGGTATGAACCAAATAGCCGAGAGATTTAACTGACTGCCGTTGGGCAATTGCCGCCGATGCTTCATGAATCATATCCGAAGCGTGCAAGCCTAGGATATGTACGCCTAGGACTTCCCCTGTATCTTGGCGATAGATCACCTTGGCAAGACCGTCTGCTTCTCCTTCGGCAAGTGCCTTAGAATTGCCCTTAAAGTAGGAACGGTCTGAGGAGACTTCAAACCCCTCCTTTTGACCCAATTCCTTAGCCTGTGGCTCTGTCAGACCCACATAGCTAATTTCTGGATGAGTAAATGCTGCCGCAGGAATACTGCGATAGTCTAGGCGGTAATCACGTCCACAGATATTCTCTACTGCTGCAATACCTTGAGCCGAGGCAGCGTGAGCCAGCATCATTTTACCTGTAGCATCCCCAATTGCCCACAAATGCGGCACTGGTTCTCCTGAAGTTAATACTGCCATGGTTTCATCTACAGGAATAAATCCTCGTCGATCAGTTTCAACGCCCACAGCCTCGAGTCCCAGATTTTTGGTAGCAGGAATCCTGCCAGTTGCCACTAGACAGGCATCGACTTCGAGTACATCAACGACTTCCTTGGTTTTGGTATCAGCCAGTTCAATCACTACTGGCGAGCCCGGAGTCACTTTCATCGCCAGCACACCTTTATGGGTTTCAATGTCCCGTGGATTAATCAGGACTCTCATGGCAATTTTAGCGATATCTGGATCAAAAGTTGGCATTAGCTGGTCGAGAGCTTCAACCATTGTAATCTCACAACCAAGTGCTGTGTAGACATCGGCAAACTCCAGACCAATATAACCACTGCCAATAATTGCCACCCAATCTGGCAACCAATCTAGGTTAACAGCATCGTCACTGGTAAAAACTGTTTTGCCATCAATTTCAATTCCTGGCGGTACAAAGGGAACCGAACCAGTGGAAAGCATAATATCTTTAGCAGTAATAATTTTTTCACCGCTGTCTGTAGCAATTGTTACCTTTTGCGGTCCTGCTAACTTGCCCCAACCCCGAATGATCTCAACATCCAAGCGTTTTAGGCTGTTAGTCAGATCAGAGCGAATCTTACCGACAAGATTGCTAGCATGTTGAGCGATCACTTGTCGGTCAAAATCAACCTTTCCTACCTCGATTCCTAAAGACTTTAGGTGTTGAGTATTGCGTAACTCTCGTACTCTACCAGAGGCTGCCAAGAGTGCTTTTGAGGGAATGCAGCCTCGATTGACGCAAGTACCGCCCATGTCAGCAGCCTCAATAATGGCAGTCTTCAAGCCGCAGCTGACTGCATGCAGTGCAGCACCATGTCCGCCTACACCAGCACCGATAATCACTAAATCGTAATCAAATTCCTGACTCACATCCATCTCCTGACTGATCATCCATCTTGGAAATGACCTCACTATTCTCAACTTGACTAATCAATAATCGCAAGTCTGGTCGAAGGAAGAGTTGAAATTGACAGTGGTTTGCACTCACCTCAAGGACAATCAACCTTCAACGCAGTTCTTGGCGCTGGCGCTGTGCTTCGTACAACATCAAGGCAGCAGTGATTGCTACATTCAAGGACTCTACCCCTGGCATGAGGGGAATTTTAACTTGTTGATCTGCCCTCAAGACCAACTCAGTACTTAGTCCAGCAGCTTCGTTTCCCAAAAGAATTAGAGTAGGACACCGCCAGTCTATCTCCCAATAACTCAAACTCGCTTGTGGTAAAGTTGCTACTACTTGTATGCCTTGATTCTGAGATTGACAAACCAGGTCTAGTAGATTACCACTGAGTGTCATTGGGAGTCTGAACCACTGACCAGCCGAGGCTCGTAACACCTTGGGATTATCGAAATCAACGCTGTCAGCACTGAGCCATAAGCCATCGGCACCGACAGCGGCAGCAGTTCTGATAATTGTACCAAGATTACCTGGATCTTGAAGTGTCTCTAGTGCTAGACCAATAGAGACTGGTAGAGAGGGGGACTGGTAGAGGGAGAGGCGATTTGCTGTTGCTACGACACCGGCAGGTTGAACAGTAGTAGCCATCGCTTTGAGTACAGACTCACTCACAATTTCTGCTCGTTGACACCTGTCAGTGGCATTAAGCCAAAGCTGTTGATGCCCTTGCAGCCATTGAGGTGTACAGCAAACCGTCACCAAGGGATAATCAATGGCACAAGCTTCCTCCAACAGATGAGTTCCCTCTAACAGAAATTGTTGTTGCTCGTGCCTTCCCTTAGCACTGTGCAATTTCCTAATCTGCTTTACCAAAGGATTGTGAGTACTAGTCAACATCGTGATTTTAGATTCTAGATTTTAGATTTTAAACTGGCATTCAATCCAAAATCCCCAATCTAAAAGTTAGTGAGTGCGGAACCCGGGACTTGAACCCGGAAGTCCTTGCGAACACTAGAACCTGAATCTAGCGCGTCTACCAATTCCGCCAGTTCCGCTGGCAAACTATTTGAGTTGCGCGATTTACTATCATGAGGCAATAACGGAAATTCGTCAACTGATTTAGTCCTGAGCAGGAGGCTCCAGGGCCCGATGCTGGAGGAAAAGCCAAGTTCTATCTGAGTTTGGGACTTTTTTAATGTCTTAACCGCCTTGGCGATTGCTATAACTGTCACATTAGGAACCTTGACTAAAAATCTAGACCTATACGATCTTTCAGGTAGAATCAGAACCAAATTTTAAAAAATGCCAAATATTCCACTGAGCCTGGAGGATAGAGCCATCAATCAATCTTTGAACCTAGTAAATACCACCTCTTTGCCCCTAGAAGACAAATCAGTTCTACAGATATGGGGCAGAGCTTCCCTGCAAGGACACGTTGAAATTAGTGGAGCCAAAAATTCGGCTCTGGCGATTATGGCGGCAGCTTTACTATGCCCTGAAGATTGCCGACTGCGCAACGTTCCTTCCCTTGTAGATGTTAAGCGCATGGGTCAGATTCTCGCAGCTCTTGGGGTTAAGCTAGAGCGTAACGGCGACATTTTAGAGCTCAATTCCACGCACCTCAAAAACTCCAAAGCACCCTATGAGCTGGTTTCTCAGCTGCGAGCTAGTTTTTTTGTAATTGGTCCAATGTTGGCACGCTTAGGAGTCGCTCGGGTACCGTTACCTGGTGGTTGTGCTATTGGTGCCAGACCTGTAGACCTTCACGTCCGGGGATTACAATCATTAGGAGCTGAGGTACATATTGAGCATGGAACTGTCCATGCCTACGTTAGTGGGAGTGGTCGTCGAAGGTTAAAGGGAGCGAAAATTTACCTGGATTACCCTAGTGTGGGAGCCACAGAAACTCTGATGATGGCGGCAACACTAGCAGAAGGAGAAACAATTCTAGAAAATGTCGCCCAAGAACCAGAAATTGTAGATTTGGCAAATTTCTGCCGAGCTATGGGAGCTAAGATTAGGGGAGCTGGCACTAAAACCATTATCATTTCTGGCGTTCCCAGTTTACACTCGGTAGACTACTCGATTATTCCCGATCGCATTGAAACAGGAACGTTTTTAGTTGCTGGGGCAATTACCCACTCAGAACTTACCCTCTCACCGGTAGTACCAGAGCATCTCACTGCTGTGATTGCTAAATTGCACGACTTAGGAGCCAAAGTAATTGCAGAAGGTTCTGATTGCTTGCGTATTATTCCTGGTAATTTGCAAGCTACAGATATTAAAACCCTACCTTATCCAGGTTTTCCTACGGATATGCAGGCTCAGTTTATGGTCTTGCTCTCATTGAGTGAAGGTGACAGTTTAATCACCGAAACGGTGTTTGAAAATCGACTGCGCCACTTTGCAGAACTAAATCGCATGGGCGCGGACATTCGGGTTGAAGGTAATACTGCAATTGTACGGGGAGTGCCAATGCTATCAGGGGCACCTGTAGTTGCCACAGATTTGCGAGCATCTGCCGCTTTGGTAATAGCAGGGCTAGCAGCAGAGGGCAAAACGACGATTCAGGGATTGCATCATTTAGACAGGGGCTACGAAAATCTGGAGGCAAAACTACAGAAGGTGGCTAACCGAGACTGGAAAGAAAACTCTGGCACAAAGAACACACCATTGCCACCATTGCGGCTATAGCACTGATAGAGATGTGGCAGCCGCTCAAGTAGTCGCTATACGGGGACTTGCAGCCGTAGGGCGCGCACCGAGGCGTGTTAATTACCGATTGACGAAGTTAAACTCGGTGGTCAAGATGCTTAGTGAGGGTAAATTCATTGGAATCCCCACGACCTAAGAATCCCTCGCTTTTAGCGAGGGAGTGTCAAATGAGTATTTATATGAGGTTTATAGGTTTTTAGATGAGATTTCAGATGAGATGAGGTTTTAGATGAGATTTGAGATGAGGAATGTAGGGTAACAGATGAGGTTTTAGATGAGGTTAAGGTAGGTTTTTGGATGAGGTTTATAGGTTTTTAGATGAGGTTTTAGCTGTTAAGCATTTAAATCAGATATTTATTTGATATTAGTTAATGGCTGAAACTCTTGTTCCTTCTGCCTTCTGCCTTCTGCCGTCTGCCTTGGTGTTGTGTATTTTTAATGCACAGCAGCTTAGTAGGTTTTTAGATGAGATTTTAGATGAGATTTATAGGTTGTTATTAATACTGATAAAAATAATAATTCTGATAGTGCTAAGGCATGATTTGATCTTGAATTCATAATTTTATGCAACCTAGTAATATCGGGTGCAACAGTGGCGGTACATTAACTGGAACCGCTCCAGATGATATTGTCTCCAAGTTTTGGCAGCAATGGCAGGAACAAAAAGACCAACTTTATCGCTGCTGTCTAAAGTTGATGAATTTCAACTCTACGGATGCTGAAGACGCCTTGTCTCAGGCTATGCTCAAGGCTTGGGAAAAGGTACAGAAATATGCTGGCAAAATCGATAACTTGAAAGCTTGGCTGGTGCAGTTGACTCGCAACCTCTGTATCGATATTATTCGCCAACGCTCTAAGGGAGCAGCAGGTGTTGAAAGTTTGGAATGGGTGGGGGCGACGGATAATGTCGATACCGCGAGTACGGTGGATACTCCGGAGAAAGCCTTGGAGAAAGAAGAGAAAGCAACAGTAATCAAGAATGCGATCGCTTCTTTACCAGAACGCTTACGTAATAGTTTTATCTTACATTTTTATCAACAGCGTACTCATGCTGAAATAGCCTATGAACAAGGGATAACCTACGATAATGTCTGCAAGCGGATATCCTTGGCACGCAAAGAACTAAAAGAGAGGTTGAGGAGCTATTTCCAAGGTGGGGATGGGGAAGTAGCTACGGTGGGTACTCCTCAGCGGCTAACCCCAGGGGCGACAGGTGAAAAGCTCAACAAAAGGGAGCCAAAGACAAAGGTAGCTAAGGAAGATGACATAGTAGCCATAGAGAGTTCGGCAGAGGATGTTAATTCTACAGGCGCGATCGCTGATAATACTACTCCTGATTTAACTTCTGTCGACACCCCATCGGCACCGGGTATCACTGCGCCAGAGAAAGCTGTAGCCAAGAAATTCATCAACCACGATTGTGGGAGCGAGAAATCAGTAGGGGTATGCGACAGCAAAGGGCTGGTGCCGACTTCTAGTGTGGAAAAGGTGGTTTCGTGGTTGAGCGGAATCGCTTCTTTACCAGAACGCTTACGTAATAGTTTTATCTTACATTTTTATCAACAGCGTACTCATGCTGAAATAGCCTATGAACTTGGGATAACCTACGATAATGTCTGCAAGCGGATATCCTTGGCACGGAAAGAACTCAAGGAGAGCTTGAGGTGCTATTTTCAAGGAACGGATGGGGAAGTAATTACGGTGGGTACTCCTCAGCGGCAAAACCCAGTGGCGACAGGTGAAAAGCTCAACAAAAGGGAGCCAAAAACAAAGGTATAGCTGTTCGCTCTCGTCTATTTACAGTACAAATGTTCTAAGCCTTTGCTAATCAAGCCTCTATTTGTGATTTGTAAATACACCAGCGCGAAGCGCTATAGCTAAGAAATACGACCGAGTAGCTATAGAGAGTTCGGCAGAGGATATTAATTCTACAGGCGCGATCGCTGATAATATAATGCTACGCGCAAGGCAGAAGGCAGAAGTTGACTTTGACAAAGTTTTAGCGATTTAGCTTGTCCTAACCTTAATACGTACTGCTATACTACTTCTGATTTAACCTCTGTCAGCACCCCATCGATACTGGATATCACTGCGTCAGAGAAAGCTGTAGCCAAGAAAGCCATCGACCACGATTGTGGGAGGGAGAAGTCAGTATGGATATGCGACAGCAATAGGCTGGTGCATACTTCTCTGTGGGGAAATGGTTATTTCGTGGTTGAGCAGAATCGCTTCTTTACCAGAACGGTTACGCAATACTTTTAGATTACATTTTTATCAACAGCGTACTCATACTGAAATAGCTGAAGAACAAGGGATAACTTACGATAATGTCTGCAAGCGCATTTCTACAGAGGATATTAATTCCACAGGCGCGATCGCTGATAATACTACACCTGAAGTTACCTCTGTCAGCACCTCATCGGCACCGGGTATCACTGCGCCAGAGAAAGCAGTAGTCAAGAAAGCCATCGACCACGATTGTGGGAGCGAGAAGTCAGTAGGGATATGCGACAGCAATGGGCTGGTGCAGAATTACTGTGGGGAAATACTGGTTTCGTGGTTGAGCACAATCGGCTCTTTATCAGTACGGTTGCGCAATAGTTTTAGATTACATTTTTATCAACAGCGTAGCCATGCTGAAATAGCCGAAGAACAAGGGATAACCTACGATAACGTATGCAAGCGCATTTCTTTGGCACGGAAAGAAATAAAAGAAGTGATGTGGAAAACCCTTGATGTTTTTTCAGAGATCTGCGAGTCAAGACGTCTAATTGTTGTCGGTAAAAAAGTTGTTACCGAAACATAGTCAAAAGGAAGTAAACGAATGTTGTACCGAATGAAAAGAGCAATGGCTGTTGTTTGTTCATTGGTTCTAATGATCACTTTGGTTTGGGGGGTTCCGTCAGTTGCTAATGCGGCGAACGTAGAGCCAAATCGTGAGTCAGTGGCGATGGAGCTGGCGAGTGACCTTGATGCTGATTCAGTAGAACTGTCAGCACACCTGGCCCAGGCTTTGTCTCCAACGTACCAAGGATACGAAGACAGCGGATGCACGGAAGAGGAAGGCAATCCTGCACCAAGCCCTGAAGAAGTCTGCCAAATTACTAATGTCAATTATTATAAACGTCTGGGAGGAGGCTTGTGTAAATCATGCGGCAGTTAACAGGACTGGTGTTCGTCCGTCTGTTGTTACGAAGCAGATTAATATTTGCACAACCTCCTACGTGTGCAAGTTGTCGTTAGATTGGGTGCGAAGAAGAAGAGAGAAGAAGTAAGCCTAGTTGTAACCAGCTTCAGCAAGCCCTAATTAGACTCTCCTCATCCAGCCCATATCTGACCCTTATCGACCTAAAGCGATCGCATTCCAAAGTGCGATCGCTGTAAAATATATAAATTAGAAAGAAAACAAGGTAAAAATGGGTAATCCTAACCACCGTTAACGGAGAAAACTGTGCCAAGCCAACTCGAAGCCTTCTGGATGCCCTTCACTGCCAATCGGCAGTTCAAAGCCAAGCCGCGCCTACTTGCCCAAGCCAAAGACATGCACTACACTAGCCATGACGGTCGTCAAATCCTTGACGGCACAGCTGGTTTGTGGTGTGTCAATGCTGGTCATTGCCGCCCTAAAATAGTCGAAGCAATCCAAAACAAGGCAGCAAATCTGGACTTTGCCCCTACCTTCCAGATGGGACATCCCGATGCCTTTGAACTGGCAGAGCGCTTAGTTAAACTCATGCCAGGGGATTTCGATCATGTATTCTACGCTAACTCTGGTTCAGAAGCAGTAGAGACAGCCCTAAAAATTGCGATCGCCTATCATGCAGTCAGAGGAGTACGACAGACATTAGATTCAGACATTTTCCAGTCCAATCCAATTTTTGATTGACGATACGCCTTTGGGATACTCTTAAACCGGGATCAAACAGGTGAAACCTGGATAAATCGGTCAAGGTCATTTTATTGTTGTCTGAGTGAGGGGTGGTCGTGCCAGCAATTGGGGTTAAGCTTCCCACCCATCTATCTAGACGTTCCTCGCATCCCAGCGAGGAGTTCCTTGAAAGCCTTACATTTACTATGCTTAGGGTCAAGCCAACCAAGCTCAATTCCGTCACGCAGTGTAAGTCCCATACCCTTCAAGAAACGCGCAGTACGGCGCAACAACACCCCTTGAACCTCCTCTCTCTTCATGAATCGGGAAATTTCCTTGTCTGTACCACGAGCAAGGATATTCAAAGCAGCATTGTGGTCAGCCTGTAACACGACCCCAGTAAACCTGATGAAGTTGTCCCCATTCCTGCGACCCAATAAAGTCCCAGTAACAGAGTCAACTTGCGACGTGTAACTCGACCCGACTTCTGAGATAACTGAACCAGTCCAGTTAGCCCATTTCTGTAAAGAGTCCCGCATCGCTCCTTTCATCCAGCTATTGAGCTTACGGGACATCGCCTTAGACTGACGCTTACTCTTAATCGGTTGGGTCAAATCCTCAGCAAAAACTTTTAGTGATTCACTCCCAAGTAAAGACTTACTAGCTGCACCTATGACCTGCGCGATCGCTTCTTGATCTTGTCTGTAACGGCGATTCTCTGTTTTCCTGCTCAAATTGTTTTCTAGAATTCTGGCAGACTTGGCAGGGTCTATTTTTTCCAGCTTCCGGTGTAAGCCCCACAGTTTGCCACGATTGCGATTTTTGGCGGTAATGCGGTCTGATTTAGCAGTCGCCAAGAAACCTAAACCTTTGCCGTGAGCGTTACCATCCGAATCATAAAAGGCTTCAGTATACCCCTTGTCTATGCCAATCTCTCGAGGCTGCCCTGGGGCGGTGACAGTGCCATGGTTGACCAGAAAGTGAACCTCAAAGCGGTCAAGTTCAAGATTGTGGATGAGGCGGATTTGTCGAGTTATCTTACGGTTAGACCTGATTAATATCCTGTTTCGTTTACCACGTCGTAGCCCTGCCAATTCTAACTCATAGGTGTGACGAGAAATGCGCTTACAGGAGTAACCGCCTTGTTGATAAACTATCTGGTTTTTTACCCAGCTATGCCCGCGTTGAAACTGTTTCCTAACTACACGGTGCAAGAATGGATTATCCAGAAAACTGGTATCAGACAGCTGCTTATAGCACTGTTTCCGGCGCTTTTCATTCTCTTTGCCCGGATATCGATGATGCAAAGCTGTTCCTAGAGCTTCGATGCAAGCTGCCTGCTGAGCGCTAATAGCTTTGGCGACATCATTAACTGTCCACTCCATAAGTTTTGATGGCAGGTCTAACGACTCAGGAGTTCTCAGCGCTCTAACTAAGGGATAGGCTTTTTTCC
Organism: Symploca sp. SIO2E9; assembly: GCA_010692645.1. Classification (GTDB taxonomy): domain Bacteria; phylum Cyanobacteriota; class Cyanobacteriia; order Cyanobacteriales; family Coleofasciculaceae; genus SIO3C6. The sequence continues at coordinate 114,608 of JAAHGS010000018.1, read as the reverse complement.
AGTCCAGCCCCCAGTGCCTAACACTACCAAGTTTGTTATAAGATTGTGAGCGAACAATACCCAAGCGCTGCATAGTTGATACAATCTCGGTTTCAACAGATTTAGTCATCCCTATAATTGGGACTATTTGCGTTGAAAGTTTTTCAGTTTGAATTGTGTTTGTGCCCTTAGGCATTGTTCGACCTCCACTGCCTTATCTTTGTCTATTATATTACTACTTGTCTGATTTGACCAATTCCGGGAAAGTAGATTTAATTTCTTTCTCGTAGCGACGAAGAAAATACAACTTGGAGCTGAAACAGTGCATGATTGCCATAAAATCGTCCATGAGTTCTTGCTGAGGAGTTTTGTAGGTATGGTTGAGAACAACGATTTTGCATTGGTGGAGATTACAAAACCACTCAACAAACTCAAAGCCAAAGCGACACAATCGGTCTTTATGGGCGACCACCAGCACTTTTATCTCTGATTTGGCTATACGTTCCATCAAGCTCATGAACTTAGGGCGCTTAAAGTTAAGTCCCGATCCATATTCTGAGTAACACCGACAATTGGGAAAACTTTTCCCTAAATAATCAATCTGGGAACTCAAATCATCTGACTGAGATTTTGTTGAAACTCTTGCATATAGAACGGTTGGGCGAACATCTTCTTTATTTATGAGCTGTTCTAAAGATGATGCTAAATATCTTCTATGACCACCGGGCGATTTAATGTACTGAATTTTTCCAGCTGTCGCCCAACGTGCAAGCGTCTTAGTATCATAGCCATAACGCTTTTTTGCTTCTATTGGAGTAAGGTACATAGCTGTGTCTGATTCATCCCGTTATGCACCATTTTATACCAGTCTTTTGCTATCTAATTGCGAGGCGTAAAGCTTCACTTATCGCAGCGAAGCGAGTGCTGTCCCATCGCTTTTTTAGGTGGCGATCGCTTGACAGTAGTGGCTACTCCAGAAATGAACAGTCTTTAATTATACCACAAAACACTTTTGCAAGAGGTCTAAAGCTGATGGCTGAAAATAAAAAAGTGGAAACCAGCCCACAACTTCGGTTACTGGTTCCACCTGCCGATCCTTACTTACTGAGAGGAGAACACTAAAAACAATATATCCTTATTGAAAATCTATGTCAATACCATCAGTGATTTTTTCAATAAAGCTGGGATAGCTGACGGGGTGACAAGCAAGCTCTTGCCCTTAGCCAGAAAGCTTTTTGCCCTTTTGTTTTTCAGTAGGCAATGACTAAGTATTTCCTTAGGAATTAAGAATTGACACTCCCTCAGGCTGATTTGTAATCCTTCGACAGCAATCCTTTCCACCACTTACGGTTCTTCAGATACCATTTAACAGTTTGGTGCAGCCCTTCTTCAAGAGTTACTTGAGGCTGCCAACCCAACTGAGTTTTTATCTTACTAGTATCCATTGCATAACGGCGGTCATGTCCTGGTCTATCCTTAACAAAGGTAATTAAATCTTGGCAGGGACGTACTGGCAACTTTGGTGCTAGTTTATCCATCAACTTGCAAAGACTATAAACCAGTTCAATGTTCTTGAGTTGGTTACTGCCACCGATGTTATAAGTTTCTCCTGGTATTCCTTTGTGAATAGCCAAATCTAAAGCACGGCAATGATCCTCAACGTAAAGCCAATCCCGCACATTTTCCCCATCTCCATAAACAGGTAATGGCTTACCCATAATCATATTGATTAGCATTAAGGGAATTACCTTTTCAGGAAACTGATATGGACCGTAGTTATTAGAACAATTAGTAATTAGCGTCGGCAAGCCATAGGTATGGTGGTAAGCATGAACTAAAAAATCGCTCCCAGCTTTAGAGGCTGAGTAAGGACTATTGGGATTATAGGGTGTCGTTTCTGTAAAAGCAGGCTCATCGGCACCTAGACTGCCGTAAACTTCATCTGTAGAGATGTGAATAAAGCGATCGCTTTCTCGACATCCTCTACGCTTCCAGTACTGCCTGAAAGTCTCCAGCAGGGTAGAAGTACCTAGGACATTAGTTCTCACAAAAGCAACTGGTCCTAAGATCGAGCGGTCAACATCAGATTCAGCAGCAAAGTGAACCACTGTGTCGATATTTTCAGCTTTGATCAGGGCTTCTACAAGGATAGGGTCACAGATATCTCCCTGCACGAAGCGAAATTCGTCCTGGCTATCTAAAGCCTCCAGATTGCGCAGGGAGCCTGCATAGGTAAGAGCATCGAGAACCACCACCCGATCAACTGGATATGTATTGCACCAATAGTGGGCAAAATTTGAGCCGATAAATCCTGCTCCTCCCGTCACCAACAATCGACGGGGGACTCTCGATTGTAGGCTACTATCTTTTTTTACTTTGCGATCGTGGTCTAACTTTTGCCGATTACTCAAGCCGTCTGCCATTAAACGACGCCTCTCCTCCTCCCCGAACTCTGCCGAGTACATACTTTATAACCAAAGGGTGGTCTCTTAGCCAGTCGGGTGGGTCAACTACCTAGATTATTGTAACAAACCTAAATGGTGTTGTTGTGACTAAATTCAGTCATACAGGCAATTTATCTAGTTCCGGCAAAAGGATGCCCGAAGGGCTCTAAGATCATAGCTTCGCGTACTGCATTATAACGGGAGAATTATTGCCGGAGCTATTTAAGGTGATCATCTTTGAGTTTGAATCAATCAACTGATCTTGGGACAACTGCTTCTGGAGTTTTGACACTCCTCGCGAGTAGAGCAACGAGGATTCTTTCTTCACGGGGATTCTTATGAACTTGCCCTCAGAAAGCATACACCGACTGTCCGGCGGCCTTTGAAGCGATGTTTTTCGAGTTTTCGCCTTAACGACTTCCTCATTTGTACAAGATCTAGGATTTATGCTACCAGGGTTCCGGATCAGAAGTTGTCCGCTAGACCTACTTCGCCTTTTGTATGTGCGCATTACCGCTAATACTATTCTACTATCAATCTCATTGTTTATCAATATTGCTCCCACAAAAAGCCGTCAAGCGAAGGACGGGGCTTGAATCCAATATTTTTGGTCAGTTTGTTTTCTGCCGGTTCCTCAAAAACAGGGATTTCCACAGTGGGTTTTTTATGGGTAGGTTCTTCAACTGTAGGGATTTCCACAGTTGGTTTTTTATCGGTAGGTTCCTCAACCGTAGGAATTTCCACAGTGGGCTTTTTATCGGTAGGTTCCTCAACCGTAGGAATTTCCACAGTCGGCTGATTGTCTGCCGGTTCCTCAACAGCAGGGATTTCTACAGTGGGCTTTTTATCGGTAGGTTCCTCAACAGCAGGGATTTCCACAGTCGGCTGATTGTCTGCCGGTTCCTCAACAGCAGGGATTTCTACAGTGGGCTTTGTATCAGTAGGTTCCTCAACAGCAGGGATTTCTACAGTGGGCTTTGTATCAGTAGGTTCCTCAACAGCAGGAATTTCCACAGTGGGCTTTTTATCGGTAGGTTCCTCAACTGCAGGGATTTCCACAGTGGGCTTTTTATCGGTAGGTTCCTCAACTGCAGGGATTTCCACAGTGGGTTTTTTATCGGTAGGTTCCTCAACTGCAGGGATTTCCACAGTGGGTTTTTTATCGGTAGGTTCCTCAACCGCTGGTTCTTGTATGACGGGTGCTGGTTTTCCAGAATCAGGAGAAGCTGAGTTGGGGGAAGGTGAATCTTGGAAAACTTTCAGAGGTTTACAATTTTCTGGTTTAAACGTGACATGTACCTGATAAGGTTTTGGTTTACCAGTTTGATTTGAGAAACTGCGGGAAGTAATATCCTGGAGGGCTTGATTATTAAGAATGGGATAACCTGAACTCCGAATCAAAGATGATTCAGTAGGTGCACCATCAGTACCAACCAAGACACCATAGACAGCAGTGCCTTCTACTTGTCTGCTGCAGGCATCTTGTGGATAGGTACCATTGAAGTTTTGTCTTTGTGGTATTATCTTCTCTTCCTCTTCTGGGAGCACCTTTTTCACAGCATCCGTATTCATCCAAGTAAGAAGATTTGTATTTGCATCCTCAAGACTTGTATTGCTTTCATCTTTTCTAAGACTCTGTTGCCGTTGTCGTATTTCTTCACGGAGTGCTACCACCTTTTCTTTCCGATGCAAGGCAATAGAACCTAGCTCACGAGGTTCTTCAATCGAGTTGTTTTCAGTGTTTGGGGGAAAATTAGGCTCTTTAGTATCAGAACTATTAGATTCCGGCTGATTAGAGCCTTTAAAATCATATTGCCTCAAATCATAGCCTGGAAAGATCGCATAATCCCGCTGGTTAGATGATTCGAGCTGAAAATCTTTTGGATTACTGGGCTCGACACCATTACCCAACAGTGATGGAGTACTTGGAGGAGGAGGTAGCCTATCTGTTTTTACAGGAAAACTCCCCCGGGTGTTGTTTCGGCGATTAGGTTGAATGGGACGACGATAACGACTTAGATTTCCCCCTATTCTGATGCGTTCTTTTGGCAGTTGGGGTATTACAGACAATCTGTAAGGATTTGCCAGAGAAGGTATTGGGTATTTGTCGAGCTGCGAGTTTTGATAAATAGAATAGGGGATGGGGGAAGGTTTAATAGAGGGGAAAGGCGACAAAGAATTATTCTGATTGGGAATAAGCGGCAGCGTTGAGAGTTCCGGCAGACGACTCTGCTGTGATGGTGTTAACTCCAGTAGTTCAACATTGCGCTGTTTCTGCGGTTTTTCACTGGACCACATTGGCGGTAGTGTCACTCCCAAGAGCGCATGGATGCCTACAGAAGCCATAACAGCAATACTGAGGGGCTGGTTCAACTTTCCTGGGATGCTTTGAATGAAAGAAGTGTAGGACATAGCAGTTATAGTTCACAAGAGCTGAGTCTTTGTAGGAAGGTGATTCAGAATCAGGGGGTTCCTTAACATCTCCCTCAAACTACCTTCGACGGGGATGTTGTTTTTCGGAATCTTCTGTTCGAGAGTTTACCTGAGCAGTTATTGGAGGTAACACGGCTTCAGAACTAAGACTACTCTGATAGCATAAAAGTTGCCATTTATTCAATTGGCTTGACTAGAATTTAGTTTGAAGATTGGGTAACTTTCACAATTAGTACAGAAAAGTAAGGTAACTTTAGGCTTGGTTGATTGCTCAAATCACGATAAATTACCTGCTCTGATCGCGTCGCTCGCTCTACCACGCAAGCATGCTCCAACAACTGGCGCTGCTCGAGTAACTGCCAAACCTGTTTGTAGACAGAACTCACTTTCATTAGTACCACGACATCTGCCCAATCTAAAACTATTTCAAGTTCCTTAACGTGGTATAGAGCAGGAAGGACAGCGAGGCGCTGATCAAGTACACTCAAAGGAATCCCTAAACTAGATGCAGCTGCCATCGGCGAGCAAACTCCAGGCACTGTTTGCACTACAGTCTCAGGATACAATTGTTGCAGTGTCTGCGATAAATAAGTAAATGTGCTGTAGAAACTGACATCCCCTTCACAGGCAAAAGCCACATCTTGCCCCAAACTTAGATATTGCCAGACTTGCTCTGCTGCCTTTAGCCAAGCTTGAGCCAGGGCAACAGAGTCATTTACATAAGGAAAGCTCAATGGCAGTTGTATCTGGTTACTTCCTAGCCATTGCCCGACAATCTGCTGAGCAAAACCAGGCTTGCCTCCAATACCAGCAGGGAAAGCGACTACTGTAGACTCCTTGAGTATACGCAATCCTTTGAGGGTAATTAGTTCGCGATCGCCTGGTCCAACACTAATCCCATAGAGAATACCTGTTTGCACGATAATCTAAAATCTCAAATCTTCCCTGCTTTTTTATTTGTAAGGGGTGAACGAAATTTTGCGTGGGACTTGAATTCTCCGCGTCTCCGCGTCTCCGCGTCTCCGCGTCTGCTTACTTATTTCCCCACGCCTTTTTTCGCTCACCCATTTGTAAGTCCCTTAACTAGGGGCTGGAGGTTGTACCACTGCCTTTTGAGGAGGTTGGACTATCTCCTCGACGACAGTTGCTGAGACTGGAGCTGAAATCGGAATTTCCTCTACTTCTGGCAATTTCTCTACTGCTAGACGAGAAGGAGAACTACCGCCAGCTAAGCGTTTCAAGAGTTTTGGTCTGGGATCATGTAGCAGATAAATTATTTTATCCCCCACTTGCCAATTTTCAGCAGCACCGACAACTTGAAAACTCCCTTCTCTTTCTACTAGTATCGGCACCAATTCTCCAGAGCGAACCAACGCTTGTAGATGAGCCCTTTGGAAGGCTAACCCAGATTCTCTAAGTGTGGTTTTGCCCAGCTTAACTTGCTCATCACTGAGATATTGGTTCCAAGTTTTGATCGATATTTGTGGGATGAAAGCTTGATTAACTTTAGTTTTGTTTTTCTGAGAGTTGTTTTGGGGATCGCGAGGAAATACCGCCAAAACTCGCGGTGGTTCAAACTCTTCAGCTGCTCGTTGAGCCAAAACCAAGTTAACTTCGCCATTGTTGGTCATGGCGAGGAAAGTTCCTATCGATTCTAGACCAGCTTCTTCGAGAACCTCAATATCAAGACCACTACTTTGGAAAACCCGCAGGTCTTCTTCCTCTGCTTTTTTGCAAGCTTCCAGATCTGTGTCAATAAGTACCACTGACTCTCCTCGCTCTTGAAACAGACGAGCAATCAGACAACTTAGAGGATTACAACCAATAATCACAGCTCCTGTTGCTTTCTCCTCTGGGTTAAGTTGCAGCCATTTAGCTACCCAGCGAGCAGTTAGCCCTTCCAAAAATACTGTCAGGATAATTGTCAAGAAAACGAGGGCTTTGATAGAGTCGCCGCCATTAATGCCTCGCTCTGTCAATAAAATCGCAAACAAGGAAGCTACCGAAGCACTTACAATTCCTTTGGGAGCGATCCAGGATAAAAATATTTTCTGTCGCCAGTTAAGCCCACTATTCAAGGTACACAAGCTAATGCTAACGGGGCGCACCACAAACATCAGTACCAAGACAGTAAAAAGGCTACCCCAGCCTAGGGCAAAGATACTGGCAATGGAAAGGTCCGCCGAGAGTAGAACGAAAAGCATCGAGACGCCAAGGACAGTTAATTGTCCTTTAAACCTGCGCAACAGCCGTTCTTCAGGCAGGGAAGAGGCTCCCAGGACAATGCCAGCAATAACCGTGGTCATCAGCCCAGATTCAGAGCGAATCATTTGTGAGAGGCCAAACAAGCCCCACATCCCTGCCAGCACTACTAGACTTTTGAGATTATCTGAGATAAAGTCTGCTTTTTTTAGAATTAAGCCCAGTAACCAGCCGCCGCCACCACCAATGAGCGCACCAATGCCAAGACGCATGGTCAAACCGATAATTGCCTCTGAAGGACCAGCTTCGGCATTCAAAATTGTATCTAGCACTACAACTGCTAGAATTGCGCCCACTGGGTCAATAAGTACGCCTTCGCCTTCTAAGAGGGCAGCTACACGGCGATCAACTTTCACCTGCTTGAGCAGGGGACCAATAACCGTCGGACCAGTAACAACCACCAGAGAAGCATAGAGAAAAGCAATTGACCAGGGAAATTCCCCCAGCCAGTGAGCTGCCATGCCGCCCCCAAGCAGTGTGATCAGCGTTCCTAAGGTTACTAGGTTCCTCAAAGAGCCGGAAACTTTTCCTAAGTCTCGCAAATTCAGGTTCAGCCCTCCTTCAAACAGGATAACTGCTACCGAGAGGGCAACAATCACTTCCAGACCGACTCCCAGTTGTTGGGGATGCAACAGACCAAAGCCATCTGGTCCAAGCAGGACACCAAACATTAACAGAAAGACAATGCTAGGAATTTTGAGGTATTCACCTATTACCTGGGCACTGATCCCGGCGAAGATGGCAATGACCATCTGTAGGGTTAGTTGAAATGAGCCTTCCATATTTGGTAAGTGTCACAGGTGATCAACTCAGATTTAAGAGCTTCATTATCTGTGTTCAAAAGCATAAGTTGGTTTTTAAACAATGGCAATGAAGGTAATTAATCTAAACAATTTGGAGACCTCCTAGATGCTTGATAAACAAATTGTGCTTTTCAAGACATCTGTCTTAAGTTATAAACTTAAGATTTTAATCGTCAACTAAGACTGATGGTGGGAGTTGAAACTAAAGAATTCATCAATAATTAACCAGTGCTCGGCTTGATAGACTACAGGTGCTGTTGTTGCCAGCCTAAAAATTGAGGCGGCGTTACCATTGCTCGTGCTACTGAAGCAAGAGTTTTTCAAGTTCGCTTGTTTTTTTGAAGAAGAAGTTAAAGATATATTCATGCCAGGTATTTTAGCATCTGGGTTTGGCAACGTAAGCACTCTTGCTCATCACCTCATGACTAACTTTTCTCTAGCGCCAAGGTTGAGGAGGCAGATTTTGCCCTTTATACTGGCAAAGGGAGCACTTTTTTTAGGACTAGATGGCTTGAAGTATTCGTGGGAGACAATATACCTATGAAAGCGTAAAGCGCTAGCTAGTTTGTCCTTATCCTGTGTTCTCAGCCACAAGAGGTTGTGCTAGTAAAGGCTTTAGCTAGCCAAAGACTGATTCAGTAACTTGGCATAAGTGCTTGCTGGCTTTAAGTTTTACCAGAGTTTAAAAATTTACTGTGGTAAAGCTTCGTTGGCTGTGTAAAACCCTTTGTTTGTTCCTACTTGGGAGTGCCCGCGAAAAACTCAGCTAGGCTAATCTTTCGGAAAAGGACAGCCTCTGTTAGTATTCAACCTCCCAAGCTAGAATGCATTCCTCTAAAAAAGCTAATGTCGCTACTTTGGCAGCCATGTTCTAGTTTCAGCAGCTATCGTGTAGGAAATTATGCTTACCAATAGCAGTTTTTAGTTGAGTAGTTAAGAAGTAATTATTTTTCGATTGTTATGAATTCTTTAAATCAGACAAATACATATTATCAGGATTTAAGGTGGACAATTGCAAATTATCCTGATGCAAGGTTGTCAGAGCTGAATATGGGTTGGGTTTGATCTGCGCCAGCTGCTGTGATTGCTCTATGGTTGGTGTCTAACGCCTTGGCTGGTAAATGGTCTTGACAAGACAATTCTCTGGTACAAACCAGATTGCCCTTGCTCAGATCGTGACCAGGCGTTTAACCTAACCTTGACAATCTTAGTTCCTTATGTTTTTGAGTGCTTATCAGTAGCTGTAAGCCACAAATAAATGCGACCAGCTGGTCAGATTGTCACTACGAGTGCGACAGGATCAGCAACAATCAGAATTTTTGGTAAAGATGAATAATCAAACTTTTATTTGGGGTCGCTCAGGAAACAGAATTCGCAAAACTGAACGCTGGGTTGAGGGGCTGTCGGTCTTCGGATTACTCCTAGCAGCGCTACTCCTATTTAGTATTAATCTCGACAGCCTGCCTTTACAGGATTGGTGCGAAGACAAAGTTGAGCTGATTGCCCATCACCTGGTAGGAGAGTCGGTGGATTATTGGCAGTGGCTTTATCCCCAAAATTTGCCAGAACCACCTCTAGGAACTTGGTTGATTGCTAGTGCTTATGAGCTTGGCGGCATCAATGATTGGATGGCGCGCTTACCAAGTGCAATCCTTACTGCTTTATCTGTGCCACTCCTCTACGGAATTGGTCGAGAAATTTTCCACTGCCGTCAGAGCGCTGTTTTTTCTAGCTTGATTTATCTGACCTTGCTACCAGTAATCTACCATGGACGTCTGGCGTCTGCCGATGGTTCATGCTTGTGTTTTGCAGTTTTGATGATGTGGTGTGTATTACGATCGCGTCGCGACTTTCGCTGGGCACTAGGCATTGGCATAGGATTAAGTTTAATTTGCCTCACTAAGGGCATTGGACTAGGATTGTTACTTGGGGTAATTGCACTGCTGTTTCTGCGCTGGGATACACCAAGACTGCTCATCTCTGTTTATTGGTGGCTCGGTTTACTCCTAGGCATTTCTCCTGGTATAGCTTGGTATACTGGTTTCCTATTAGTAAATGTTGATAACTTCAATACTACTGGCATTTTCAACCAATCTCTACAGTCTTTTTGGTTGCCATGGTTGAGCTATTCTCCCCCTCCACTTTACTACCTGGTAGAAATTCTGGCAGTACCATGGTTACTGTTTTTGCCCTCCTGGTTGTCCTTTGCCTGGAAGCATCGAAACTGGAGTTGGGCAAAATTTGTGCTAGTTTGGGCTGGCTTTTATTTGCTAGCGATCGCTTTGATGATTTCTCAGAAATCTTGGTATTTTCTACCTATTTACCCTGCTTTAGCACTTGCTGGTGGTTATCAGCTAGCGACAATTTGGAATGGACCAAGTTGCCAAATTTATCCCCGGTTTTGGAGCTTAGGTCTAAGTTTGCTGGCTATAGGTTTCGTAACATCTAGCCTGGGATTCAAAATTCAGGAAATTCAGCAACCGCTTTATCAAGCCTTGCCAATATTTTGTGCCTCAATAGCTTTAACTATGATTATTGCTGCAGTACTAGTCGCTCGGCGCAACCTACAATTCATGATAATTTTATTATGGGGTACTTATATTTCACTGCTGCTTTTAATGATCTCACTGTGACCATATAAACAGCCATAGAAGGGGTGTTACCCCCTCTCGAGCTCAGAGAAAAATATTCACTGCAAATAACCTAGCCTTAAAGCAATATGAACTCTCTAATTTGAGAATAGATCTAATTTGAGGATATAGGCTTCATTTACAACTACCATAATTTGAGCGAAAAAGATACTGAAGAGCTCGAATATAAGGGAAGGAGGAAAAAATGGAGGTCTAGGCTTCAAGTTTTATCTATCTTCCCCATCTTATCCCTCTTATCTATCTGCCCTATTCCACAAGGATTTCAAGACTTCTGGGTAAAGGTATAGATTTGAGGGTGTTTTCTTGGCAAGAGGTTAGGTGCAATTGGCATTGCCCTTACACTTGAACTTGTCAGCCGTAAATTTATCACAGACATAGGGAACCAACTGCTACTGTCAGTTCGATTTGTATTGTCTCTGCTGTCGCTATGGTCCCCGTCTTCACTTACCTGGGGGTTTCAGGATGCTTCAGCCTCTTCAAAGTCTCCAAGTTGTTTCAGGTGAATGTGTTTTCTTCCCAGGGTGATTTCAAATTCGTCCCCTGGCTTTAAACCCATCTGTTTAGTGTAGGCAGAGCCAATCAGCAAGTTGCCGTTAGATTGCACCGAGATGCGATAACTGGCACTGCGTCCTCCGCGTCCATTACCATTGACTTTACTATCTAACTCAATGCCCTCAGCATCGATCAGGGCATTGAGGAATTTCATCATATTGACTCGCTCTACTCCGTTTTTTGTCACGGTGTAGTAGCCACAGGCTCTAGCTTTTTCTTCTTTGCTAAGGTTTCCCAGTTCTTTGACTTTCTTAAGCAGAGTTTCTCCCATTAAGGGTTCAGTTTTTTTCTTTTTAGCCATCAACTTGAATCTAAGACTTATGGATTATAAGTGACATGCAGCATTTTTGCTGGACTAGCCTTCAACCAAGACAACAAAGCCTCAGTCTTATGACAGTATACCAAACTATATTATACGCAAAGTGTAAACTTTGTTAGCTATATTTTTGGTTTTGGGGTCAGCATTGATCACGAGATCTCCAAGAGCTAGCTGAGGAGCAAATGATGCAAATTGATAATATTAGTTGTTGTCTCAGCAGGGAAGTCAGAAACACACACCTCAATAGTCAGCTCAGTTCTAGCTCGATTGAGTCCACCTCTGGTGGTTGAAGATAAGCTCTCACTCATTTAATTTGTGTATTCAATAAGAGGGAGAGAGGGGGGGAGGGAGAGAGGGGGAGAAAGTTTGAAGAATTCTCATGCAACCAGAAAATATAAGCTTTAAATGCACACTAGCTTAAATAGATCAGGTTATGGTTGATGATACAGCTTGACTGGGATAGACAATAAGATTAATCGAAAAATTAATATTGGACTCCTCAACTTTCACCCCAAGTGAGGAGATAGGCACGAAACTCAGATCATGAGGCACAAAAACTTTTGCTGTTGAGCCTGGATATTTTTAGTTTGTATGAAGCTCACAACTCGCGCACACTACAGTGTTAAAGCGCTGCTAGATTTAAGCCTACAACCAGATTACGGACCAGCGTCTGTTCGTGCAATCGCCCATCGGCAAGGTCTACCAGCCCCTTATTTAGAAAAATTGTTGATCGAAATACGTCGGGCTGGCTTAGTTAAATCAATACGAGGCGTGCAAGGCGGATATCAATTAGCCACCAATCCTGCACAAATTTCTCTGGGTCAAATCTTAGAAGCAGTAGGTGAAACAATTGAACCACTGCCCAAGCATAGCCCAGATTCTAATCAAGCTGAGGATTGGGTAACATTTACTCTCTGGCAACGGCTTCATCAAAAACTTAAAGAAGCGCTTTACAGCATAACTCTTGCCGATCTTTACTATGATGCCCGTAGCTGGCAAGCAGCTGTTGGCGAAGATACAAACTTTGTGGTTTAATTCTTTTGTTTTAGTATGACCAAAACTAATCAATTGACGACCTATGAAGGAGGATGTCACTGTGCTGCTGTCCGCTTCCGAGTAACTATTGATCAGCAGGAAGCACTTACATTGTAATTGCCCAATTTGTCATAAGAAAGGCTTCTTACATTTGATTATACCCTTGGAGCAATTCACTTTATTGAGCGGTGCTGACTTTTTAACTACATATACCTTTAACACTCACATTGCCAAACACACATTCTGTCGGATCTGTGGTATTCATCCCTTTTATCGACCCCGTTCTCATCCAGATGAAATTGATGTTAATCTTCGCTGTCTTGATGGCAATGTAGTACCTCGATTCCAGATTGTGCCTTTTGACGGTGCTAATTGGGAAGAGAATATAGACCAGATCAGAGACTAATCGTAACTCATAGATGATGAAAGTTGTGATTTACTAAAATATTCTGCTTAAGTCAAGGTAGTAGATTTTGCTCAATTCCTGCATAATTTTAATCTTAGCCGCTAGTTTAGATTACTTGATCGGTGATCCCTGGGGCTGGCCTCATCCGGTGCGAGTGATGGGTTGGGTAATTTCTCAGTTCACCGACTTGGTTCTCAACAAATGGAGCTCAAGTTCTAAACGCCGCTGGGCTGGTATTTTTCTAAGCGTTGGACTAATAGTCGGCAGCGGATTTGTAGGATGGGTATTGGTCTCAATTGCTAGGAGACTTCATCCTCTAGTAGGCTTGAGCATAGAAAGCATTCTGTTAGCTAGTTGCTTTGCTCTTAGGAGTCTGCACTCAGCAGCAGTTGATGTCTTACAACCTTTAACCACTGGGCAGTTAACTAAAGCGCGTTCTAAATTGAGCCAGTATGTTGGTCGAGATACCCAAAAACTAACTGACTCAGAAATCCTCCGAGCTGTTCTAGAGACGGTAGCGGAAAATGCCATAGATGGAGTTATGGCTCCCCTATTTTATGCAATTGTAGGAGCCTTCTTCCCTGGTGTTGGTAGCGTTCCCTTTGCCCTAGCTTACAAAGCTGCCAGCACCATTGATTCTATGATTGGCTACCGCCATGAACCATTACAAGATTTGGGCTGGTTTGGTGCCAAGTTAGAGGATTTTCTCACCTTGGTGCCCTGTCGCTTAACAGTGATTACCATCTCACTTGTATCAGGAAAACCTCAAAAGGTCTGGCGTCTTTGTTGCCGTGATGCCCGCAGCGATCCCAGCCCCAACTCCGGTTGGAGTGAGTGCGCTTATGCTGCGGTGTTAGAGGTTCAGCTAGGGGGAATAAACTGGTATCAGGGCGTTGCTAAAAGCAAACCACTCCTAGGTGATCCAATTCAATCGATCACACCAGCACACATTTACCAAGCCTTGAGACTAACTAGGAATTGCTTTTTGATCTGGTTGAGTCTGGTAATTGCCGTTTTGAGCCTAACAGCTTTACCATAGAAACTTCTATAAAACTCCTACCTTCACCTCAATAGTCAATTAATTTGAGTATAAATAGGTACTGTAGTTGGAAAAGAGGCAAGGTAGGTGAGAATGCTCCTGAAGTGGGGAAAAAATAAGACATGAGAATACTAGTTAGTCTGAAAACAACTCAAAAATCTTGCCCAGACTGGTAGCAAATACGAAATCTAACCCTAAAGTTTTGAAGCTAGCTGGCATGGTAAGCTTCCCTGCCAGCAACTGACTAGAATTCAACAAATAAATATTTTGATACGAAAACTATGGACACCATTGCATACCTTCATCTAGAAGCCATCTACGCAGATCCCCAACCCGAGTCTTGCCAGTTGAGGTTGTTCGAGCAAGCTAATTGGAAACCTCCCAGCTCAGCTTGGATTAGCCTAGTATCAGTTATCCTTGCCTTGTCAATCATCACTACAACTGCTCAAGCTGAGGCAGCTGTGTTTCGCAGAGGCAGTAGGGGGTCTCAAGTTGCTTCCCTACAAAATGACCTCAAGGTTACTGGTTATTTTCCTAACCGAGTTCGCTCCACTGGATTCTATGGTTCAATTACCGAAAGCTCGGTTAAAAAATTTCAGCGAGCCAGGGCATTACGAGTTGACGGCATTGCTGGACCAAGTACTCTAGCTGTTCTCCATTGTAATGATCGTGGTTCTGGTACTATTACTAGTTCCGTTACCCGGTTGCGAAGAGGCAGTCGCTCTGCTGCTGTAAGTCAACTTCAGAATAACCTCAAAACTGCTGGCTTCTTCCCTCAAAATGTGCGCTCGACAGGATTCTACGGACCAGTTACCGAAAATGCCGTCAGAAAATTTCAGCAAGCCAGGGGATTACGAGCTGATGGTGTGGCTGGAGGACAAACTTTGTCAGCTTTGGCTGGCACTTCTGGAAGTGAGACGATCCAGCCTACAGTTACACAATTGCGTTCAGGTAGCTCTGGTCCTGCCGTCACCAAACTGCAAAATAGCCTTAGAGCTGCAGGTGTTTATTCTGGACCAGTTACTGGATACTATGGTCGATTAACCCAAGCAGCAGTCAGAGATTTTCAACAAGCTAAGGCACTACCTGTAACTGGCATTGCTGATGCCAATACCTTATCCTTATTACAGGGAACTAGCGGGAGCATTACTCCTGCTCCCATCACTACCACTCCCATTGCTGCTGCACAACTGCGACGAGGCAACTCTGGTCAGAGTGTAACTCAATTGCAAAATCGTATGAGAGATTTGGGTGTCTATTCTGGACCAGTTACTGGATTCTATGGCGAACTGACTGAGGCAGCAATCAGGAACTTCCAGCGCTCTAAGGAATTACCTGCGACGGGCATTGCTGATGCCAATACTTTGGCAGCACTTCAGAATGTTCCTGCTGTTAGCCCTACTCGGACTTCCTCAGGTACTGGCGCAATTGCAGCTATAGAGCTAAGGCAAGGTAGTTCTGGTGCCGCCGTAACTCAACTGCAAACTCGCATGAAAGCTATTGGTGCCTACACAGGCCCAGTAACTGGATATTATGGTAGATTGACCGAGACAGCAGTCAGAAACTTTCAGCAATCACGGGGATTGCCTACAACTGGTATTGCTGATACCAATACCTTGGCAGCACTCCAGGGCAATACTTTAGTTGGTGGTAGTACCGCTAGTGCTGTCATCCCACTAAGGTTAGGAGACAGCAATTCAAGGGTAACCAGCCTTCAGAAACGGTTAGTTGCTCTCGATTACTATCGAGGTCAAACCAATGGCTTCTTCGATAGAAATACTGAGGAAGCTTTGAAAAAATATCAGCAAGACAATGGATTACCGGCTAGTGGCATTGCTGACGCGCGGACTTTTGCCTCACTAGCACCACAAAGATAAGCTGTCACCATTTATAGCGCTGCGGGCTGGGAACAGGGAACTCTTAACAGGGAACAGGGAATGGAAAAGCTTATCAAACAAAGGTTTTAGCAATTGTTCTTTACCTGAATTTGTAAACATACCAGCGCGCACTGCTATAGCCGTCGCCACTATGATTAGGACATTTCCTTGTTCCCTACTCCCTGCTCCCTGCTCCCTGCTCCCTTTGAATCAAAATAGAATGTCCTAACTGATATGTCCGTTGCTATATAACTTGCATCTTTAATATGGATGGCTCGGGGGGATGGCTCGGGGAGATGATTTTGAAATCATAAGTAATTGCCATCTTAATCAGAAGATGGCATTCTTCAGCTGAGGAGTGCTCCTAACAAACTACAAAGTAAAGGATTGAAGGATGCATACTCAAATTGTGGAAATTTTCTCAGCCGAAGAACTGCGCCGCACCTTAAATCGCTTGGCATCTCAGGTGATCGAACACACTAGAGATTTGTCTAAGTTAGTACTCGTTGGCATTTACACTAGAGGCGTTCCTCTTGCCAAGTTACTAGGGCGTCAGATTGAAATTCTAGAACAGGTGTCTGTGCCCATAGGAGCCTTAGATATTACCTTCTACCGCGATGATCTCGATCAGATTGATGTACGGACACCAGTAAAAAGTCAGCTTCCTTTTGAGCTTTCGGGCAAAACTGTGGTACTGGTAGATGATGTTATCTATAGGGGACGCACAGTTCGCGCTGCTCTAAATGCCTTGAGTGAATACGGTAGGCCCCAAGCAATTCGGTTACTAGTTTTAGTTGATCGAGGACATCGGGAATTCCCAATTCGTCCAGACTTCACTGGCAAGCAATTACCAACTGCTGCTGAAGAACAAGTTAAGGTTTACCTGCAAGAGATTGATGGTAGGGATGGGGTGGAATTAATCAGAGTTCCTCCCTCCTTGAGTAGATGAGATATTGACACTCCCCGGCGTAAACGCACGGGGATTCTTAGTTCCATGAGTCCACTTAACTAAACTCCTTGCGTTATCTAGCCAGAGATGGTTCTCTCCCTAAGCGTTTAACTCTTTGCAGAATTGGTTTGGGTATGCACTACCCTACCTTGAGAACTAAAAATGCAAGTTTCTCTGTACTTGATGCTTAAAGATTTTACCTGTACAAGCTTTACTGCACAGAACCTGATATCTTTAGTTTTCAAGGTGCGTTACTCGGTTAGAGTACTAGGTGTTTTAAGAGGTTGAATACCTTTACCTCGGAAATTATTGTACCTCAAAGTCGCCCTAAAAGGGCGAGGCTTTAGACCCAAAATTTTTGGTAATTGGGGATTGGAAATTTAAAGACAAAAGTTAGGATAAGCAACTCCTTTCAGGTTACTCTCTTCCCAGTTGCCCTTTGGGGTAGCGTTGAGTTTTAAGCAATATCTTGTTGAATTATGATCCAAACCCAAACTCGCAAGGCAGACCACCTCAGGATTTGTCTAGATGAAGATGTACAATTTCACGCTCAAACTAATGGGCTAGAGAAATACCGCTTCACCCACTGCTGTCTGCCAGAATTAAACCGCTCTGAGATTGAGATTACTACTAAGTTTCTGGGGAAATCTCTAGGAGCGCCCCTGCTCATTTCTTCTATGACTGGCGGTACGCAACAGGCCAAGACAATTAATTTTCGTCTGGCTGAGGTTGCGCAAAAGTATAAATTAGCAATGGGGGTTGGTTCTCAGCGCATAGTAGTGGAGAATCAAACCCTTAGTGATACTTTTGCCGTGCGCAAGCTTGCGCCGGATATCCTTTTATTTGCGAATCTCGGTGCTGTTCAGCTCAATTATAATTATGGAGTTGATGAGTGCCTAAGAGTGGTTGAACTATTGGCGGCAGATGCTTTGATCTTGCATCTCAATCCCTTGCAAGAGTGTATTCAGCCCCAAGGTGATACTAATTTCCGGGGTTTACTTGACAAAATCAAGTTTATATGTTCAAAGCTACCAGTACCAGTCATTGTCAAAGAAGTTGGTAATGGCATCTCAGCAGAAATGGCGCAGAATTTAATTGAGGCTGGAGTTGGGGCTATCGATGTCGCTGGTGCTGGTGGTACCTCTTGGGCTAAAGTTGAAAGTGAACGAGCATTAAATCCTAATCAGCGTCGTTTGGGGCTAACTTTTGCTGAGTGGGGGCTACCAACCGCTGAGTGTATCACCAGTATTCGGGAAGTAGCTCCAGATTTTCCTCTGATTGCTTCTGGGGGATTGCGCAATGGCTTGGATGTTGCCAAGGCTATTGCCTTAGGAGCCGACATTTCCGGTTTAGCATGGCCCTTTCTACAAGCAGCATCTGAGTCAGTAGAAGCCGTTGAGGCTTTGGTGCAACTACTGATTGCAGAAATCACCACGGTTATGTTCTGCACTGGTAATGCTAGCCTCTCTAGACTAAAGCAATCCCAAGCTTTGCAGAAGTTAGGATAAAGGTGTTATTCGTCGAGCCAAAGGTTGAAGGTGAGAAACTTGCAAGTTGGAAGTTTTTGCTTAAAAAATCTCGGCTGGAAGGTTGAATCAGAAATTGTTAGGCATTAGGTGTTCTTAAACCTAACATCCAACAGCTCATTCAATCATGAAAATTGAGACTGACTAACTTGCAATTTTCTTCACCTTCAGCAACCAAGGACAAAATTCCGCACCCCCTATTTTTGACCCCAAATGCGTCAATTCCTCAAGCAAACCTTTGCCAGCCTGATTGGAAGCCTCTTCAGTCTAATTATATTTTTGGGTTTAGGCACTACTGGGCTACTGTTATTAATAATTGCAGTAGCTTCAAGAGATACTGGACCACAAGTTCAAGATAAATCAGTGCTGGTTTTTGACTTATCTGTGAACATTACGGATAATGATCCAGTCTCAACTACCAGCGAAGCACTTACGGAAGCAATATCGGGGGAGGAAGCTAACAGCATTACTCTGCGTGCAGTTCTTGATACCCTCGAAGCAGCACGCCAAGACGATCGCATTCAAGCTCTCTATCTAGACGGCTCTCGTAGTATAGCTGGCAGTAATACTGGTTGGGCAACACTTACAGAGGTTAGGAGTGCACTTGAAGATTTCCGAGCTGCTGACAAACCAATCATCTTCTATGATCTCATTTTAGGAGAAAAAGAATACTATCTGGGCTCTGTCACCGATGAGATTGTTCTCAATCCGATGGGAGCTATGGAGTTTAATGGTTTTGCCTCTGAGCAAATATTCTTCAAGGGAGCACTGGAGAAATTGGGCATTGGTGTTCAGATTGTCAGGGTGGGGAAATACAAGTCTGCAGTTGAACCTTTTATTCTCCAGCAGTTAAGTCCAGAAAGTCGGGAACAAATTCAACAATTGATTAACGATGTTTGGGGTGAAATGCTGGCGAAAGTTGGTAAAAGTCGCCAGATGAATCCACAGCAGTTACAGGCAATCGCTGATTCTCAAGGAGTGTTGATGGCAAAAGATGCGCGTCAGCAGGGTTTAGTGGATAAAGTTGCCTATTTTGATGAGGTGGTGGCTGAACTCAAAAAGTTAACTGGTAATAGTAAGGAGGATAAATCTTTCCGGCAAATTTCCCTTAATACCTACGCTAAAGTTGTTAGCAAAGACTCTAAACAGCGCAGCTCTGAAAATAAAATTGCCCTGGTTTATGCTGAAGGTGAAATTGTTAATGGTCAAGGTAGTGTTCAGCAGGTGGGTGGTGAGCGCTTTGCTAAACAAATTAGACAGTTACGACTTGATAAGGATGTTAAGGCAGTGGTGTTGCGGGTTAATAGCCCTGGTGGCAGTGCCACAGCTTCTGAGGTAATTCAGAGAGAGGTTCGACTAACTCGTAAGCAGAAACCTGTAATTGTTTCTATGGGCAATGTGGCAGCCTCTGGCGGCTATTGGATTTCTACCTACAGTGACCGAATTTTTGCACAGCCGAATACAGTCACCGGTTCTATTGGTGTTTTTGGTTTGCTGCCTAATCTCCAAGAATTGGCTAACGAGAATGGTATTACCTGGGATATCGTCAAAACTGGTCGTTTGGCTGATATTAGTAGTATTAATCGTCCTAAAACTGAGCAAGAGCTAGAGATTTACCAGAAAATGGTTAATCAGACTTACAATCAGTTCCTTGATAAGGTGGCAGAGTCCAGGAAATTGCCCAAACCAAAGGTAGCAGAAATTGCCCAGGGAAGGGTTTGGTCTGGTATAGATGCTAAGCAGTTAGGTTTAGTGGATGAAATAGGAGGATTAGATGATGCGATCGCCTATGCCGCTAAACAAGCTAAGTTAGAGAATGATTGGGAAGTACAAGAATATCCAGAAGTTCGTAGTCTGGAAGAGAGGATTGTAGAAAGTCTAACTGGTCAAACCAGTTTTGGCAAGGATCAACTACCTGAATCCTTGAGTCGAGAGTTTCAGAAGCTACAAGAAGATTTGGCAATTCTCAAAGCAATGAATGACCCTAGGAGTGTATATGCACGCCTGCCCTTTAACTGGCGTTTGGATTGAATTAAGCTGTTCCACATTTAACTTGCATATTTTGAACCTGCGAGAGGCCCATTCCACAGCCATTACATAAGAAACAACTGATTTTGGTTTATGTAAATTAAATGTGTTTTAGCTTAGGTCTCGAAATAATAAACTTAGAGGGATGATATCGCTAAATTGATCAGCAATTCTATGGATGAAGAAACGATATATATCTCAATCGATGTGAACAGGGAGAAGATGAAAGTAAGCAGATAGAGGAGTCTCTCCTGAAAACTTAGTATCACAAACGATAAGTACGAATCTGCTGTTGTTGATCTTCACCAACAAGCGCTCTAATACTAACAGGTATTGCATCACCTCTCGAATTTACTTTTATTTCCATGACGATTGGTGGTTTGGCTGGCAGCTGGTTTGGTTGAGCTGACATTGCCTGTCTAAGTTCAGCATAAATTTCCTGCCATTGCTGTTCACTCATAAAATAATTTTCCAAGTTGTAATCAATGAAGCGCTTTTGGGCTAAACCTTTAATCGCCACCTGGTTGGCTTCTAATTGAGAAGGAATTTTGACACTTAGGGTAACTGGAAACCAAGCTGATGGTAGTTTAGTTGAGGAATTTGTAACTGGTGCTTCCAAAATTACATAAAAGCGCGTACCAGGTTTAATAAAGCTCAATTTCCTGCCATCATGTTGACTAATTTCTTGCTTTGCTAAGTTCTCCCATCCTTTGAGCTGGCGTAAGTTGTCCTGGTTAGAGATGTCATATCTTAACATCTGGGCATAACCCTCTAAGGAGTCGTGAGGAGATACTGGCACTGTTTGGAGAATGACAGTTTTGCCAAAGATTATGGTGTATAGTACTTGGACTGGAACACTAATCATGATTGCAATTTGAAACCAAAGAGGTATCCATAATCGCCAGATAGATAGAGAGCTATTAGTATTATTAGTATTAGATTGAGAATTCATTGAAAACAGGATTGAAGAAGTTATAGCACTTCTCAAATTGGTGAGATACAAATTTCTTGGTTTTAGGGAGCAGGGAGTAGGGAGCAGGGAGCAGAGAGCAGAGAGCAGAGAACAGAACTAGGTGTATCTCAGTTATTCGAGAAACGCTATATATGGATTACCTAAATGCGCAGTACTATAATTTTACTTATTAAGTGACCACCAATAAATCTTCTGGTTTTCAATTATTACTTATTACTTATTACTTATTACTTATTACTTAAGAGCTTCTAAGATTGCGCTCAAACCAAAACCCTGCTGCCACTACACTAAAACCACATAGGAAAAATACCAAGGATTTGAAGAGTAAATCGGTTTCGTACTCAATCATCCTGGTAAAAATTTGCATAATTAGCAGTGCTATGCCACCCCAGAATAAGCGGCGCTCTCCCTGCTCTAAACCTTCGCGAAGTAGACCAATTGCTAGTACAAATAGTAACAAATTATAGATAACTACTGCCGCGATAGGCAGATTACTGATACTTAAATGCCAATAAGGAACTAAAGCACCGATAGCAATTATACTGGCTACAAAAGTGGTTGTTAGGTCGATTTGCTGCACCAGTCGCAGCCAAGCCCAGATAGTTAAACCACCTAAAACCAGAACATTGCTTAATGTAGGCAAAAGTAGTGGTTGGGCTTCTTCAATTGATACTACTGTTGGTGGTGAACTGTTCCACCACCAATAAAAAGATAATAGATAAAATTGCAGTCCAAGGAAAGTAATTGCCAAAGTACGAGCCGTGTTACCAAATGACTGGAAATGAGGTGTAATTTTCCACATAGAATCCCGGTACGCCCATAACAGTGCTGGTGGTAGGGCACAGGCGATAATCGCAATCCAAGCTTGGGAAGCCAATAAATTCAGCTTTATCAAGTTAGCTTCTAATGAATAAACTACCGCGATCGCGCCTAAACGAAAAATCCATCTCGAGTGACACCAGTAAGCCAGTGGCACAAAAGCTAAACCCGCTAACACTGGCATATGCTGCAATATTAACTGCAACCAGGATAACTCTGCGATGGTTACAACTGTTTGCTGTCGGTGCCCATACACATACCCTAATCCTATCAAGAGGACAGAAAGTATTCCCAACCAAGTAAACCGCAGGCTATAAGCCATTGCCAAGACACCCAATCCCCAGACTAAATACAATTGATATAGCTGCCCACTCTGGTAAAACATTTGGGAGAGCACAGCCATATTCGCCCCTAAAACCAGCGCCCCTAAAAATAATAATGCCTTCCCTAAACGGCGTTGCCAGAGATTAGTTTGGCGTTGCCACAGGTAGAATCCCGCCCTGTTGATAGCAATGAGTAAACTCAGTAGCAGCATCACTTTTAATACCCGTGGTAACCCTTGCCAATTTGCTTGTACAAGGGTGATAATTCCCAAGCCCAAAAGTACACTGCCTAAGCCCAATAAAATTAGGATGAATCGGTTGCGTATAAATCTGTCGAGTTCATAAAACTGATAGCGTTCAGCTAATTTTTCATAGATAGAATCATTAATTAATCCCTCTCTTCGCCATTGTTTGGCTTCTTGAGACAACTGGCGACGAAACTGATCAGAAAGCATTTGATAATTATCAACAACACTCAACCTCATGGCGACTGAGGGTGTTGGCTAATTTATCAGCAATTCCCTCAATCCAATTTTCGTCTTGTTTAGTGTAACTACGGGGGGCATTGGCTCCCAAAATTAAAACTCCCTGATTGCCTAGGGGTTGACAAATTACGCCTTGGGTATTCTCTGGTAGATAATCAAACTCAATTTTGCCTGGATAGAGCGCCAAAGCAACTAGATAGACTGGTTTTTGCTTTGCCATAACTCTACTCAAAATTGCCCCTGGTTTGACTTGGGGATTTACCCCTAAGACACCTCGACGCAAGAGTACTTTACCCTGATACCAAACCACAAGCGATCGCGTTGCTGTATTTGTCAGTAGTAGATGGGATGCCCATGCTAGTTCTGTCTTGAGCTCTTGATCTAGTCCACTGGAGAGTACAAAACCCTGTTCACCAATCAAATCCACAGCCTCAGGGGAGCGCGACTGTACCTGTTGCCATAGTAAACCAGTCAAAATCAATACCGCACTCAAAAGTACTCCCAGTGCATCTGAACGTGCCTGATAATCGGTCAGTTGGGGCGTCAGTAAACGGTTAATTAGTAGCAGCAACCCTCCTAAACCGCCAACTACAAATGGCACCTGCCGCAGCAAATAGTTTTGATCAGTTTTTGCCATACTCAATCAGGAATAAATACTTGATAAAAACATTTATCTTTTGTCAAGAATGTATTGTTAATTCTTAATATTTAGTTTCCCTCACAGGAATCCCCCTGCCTCGACAGGGAGGAGATTCACACCCTTAGAGCAACTTGCTTAATTAAATGCTCAAGAGCTAGTTAAGATTATTCCTCTCCAGGCTCGATGATGCGTTGGAATAGATAGCCAGTGCCTCTTGCTGTCAGAATCAACTCAGGATTACTAGGGTCATCTTCCAATTTTGCCCGTAGCCTGGAGATATGAACATCGACAACGCGCGTATCGACGTGACGCTCTGGTGTATATCCCCATACCTCTTGCAAAATCTCGGAACGAGAAAATGGTTCTCCAGAGCGACTCACCAGCAACTCTAGCAGACTAAACTCCATGCCTGTAAGCCTGATGCGTTCATCCCCCTTGTAAACCTGACGTTTGTTAGTATCAATTTTGATATTAGCGACATGAATAACACCAGAACTAGGTATACCGGAAGCCCCAACTTTCTCAACCCTTCGCAGTACTGAGCGAATGCGGGCTTCCAACTCCTTAGGAGAAAAAGGCTTGACTACATAGTCATCAGCTCCTAATTCTAGACCCGTAATTCGGTCAGCAACATCTCCTAAAGCAGTTAGCATTATGATAGGAATATCGGATTCTTTGCGCAATTCCTGACAGACGCCGTAGCCATCAAGCTTAGGCATCATTACATCTAAGACTACTAAGTCAGGTTCACTATTGCGAAAAGTATCTAGAGCTTCTTCGCCATCGGCGGCGGTGACGACATCGTAGCCGATCATTGAAAGGCGAGTTTCCAAGATGCGGCGGATACTAGCCTCATCATCAACAACGAGGATTTTTTCCTTATGATTTTCCAAGTTACTCAATACTCCTGAAATCTACTTAGTGAATTGTTAATTTATCAGTATCTTACCTATAGAATATAACGTTATAAGAAGCTTTTTTAAGCGTTTTACCTTGCTTTGGGCGTTCTTTGAGGTTTTTCTTAACTTTTGTTTAAAAATCGAAATTTTTTGAATAGTTTTTAATAGTATTTTTTCATTTATAGATTCAGAATGCCGAAGCCTAAATCCCTATATGTTTGTAATGCATGCGGGGCAGAGTTCTCACAATGGTTTGGCAAATGTTCCTCCTGCGGTACTTACAACTCCTTAGAAGAGGTTGTAACCCCATCCACCCTCAATCTTGGTCGTGGAGGTTGGAAATCTCAGACATCCTCTCACGAGCACTCAGAAAATCGAGGACCAGCACAACCAAGATCATCGCTCAAGTTCTCAGAAATTTCTGATCAAGTCCAGATGCGATTTGCTTCAGGCTATGGTGAACTTGACCGAGTACTTGGGGGTGGTATTGTCCCTGGCTCTTTGGTCTTGATTGGCGGTGATCCTGGTATTGGTAAATCAACTCTGCTACTGCAAGTTGCCAATCAATTGTCAAAAATACACCGTATACTATACGTCTGTGCCGAGGAGTCGGGGCAACAGGTGAAACTGCGTGCCTCTCGCCTTGGTGTTGGTGAGGTGCCGGTGGAGTCAGAACCACAACAGGGTAATTCCCACAAGCATTCAACCTCCTCAAAATCAAACTCAAAATCAAAAAAACGCAACCAACCTCAAGCTCAAGTTGAACCAGAAGGAAGCCTTTATGTACTGCCAGAGACTGACTTGGAAGAGGTTCTGCGAGAATTGGAATCCCTCAAACCCCAGGTGGCAGTAATTGACAGTATCCAGACAATATATTTTGCCGCCTTAAGTTCTGCTCCGGGTTCGGTAGCACAGGTGCGGGAATGTACCTCAGCACTAATGCAAGTCGCCAAGCGGGCAAATATTACCCTGCTAATTGTAGGACATGTAACCAAAGAAGGAGCGATCGCAGGACCAAGGGTACTCGAACACTTAGTAGATACAGTCCTGTATTTTGAGGGCGATCGCTTTGCTTCTCATCGACTGCTCCGTTCAGTGAAAAATCGCTTTGGTGCTACTCACGAAATCGGTATTTTTGAAATGGTAGATAAAGGCTTACAGGAAGTTAGTAATCCTTCGGAACTGTTTTTAGGTAATCGGGATGAAATGAGCCCTGGTACTGCTACTGTCGTCGCCTGTGAAGGCACTCGTCCACTCTTGGTAGAGTTGCAAGCCCTAGTATCTCCTGCCAGTTATGGTTCACCCAGGCGTTCTACTACTGGCGTCGATTACAATCGCCTGCAACAAATCCTGGCTGTTCTAGAAAAACGAGTGGGGATTCCCCTCTCCAAATTAGATGCTTATGTAGCCACTTCTGGGGGTTTAGGTGTTGAGGAACCAGCCGCTGACTTGGGTATAGCAATCGCTGTGGTTGCTTCTTTCCGTGATCGCATTGTTGACCCCCGCACGGTTTTAATTGGAGAAGTAGGTTTAGGGGGACAGGTGCGACTGGTTTCTCAGATGGAGCTGCGCCTCAAAGAAGCTGCCAAGCTAGGTTTCAAGCGAGCAATCATTCCTAAAGGTCAGACCTTACCCGAATTGGGTTTAGAAATTGTCCAGGTATCGAGAGTCCTCGATGCAATTATTGCTGCTTTGCCTGGAGGATTGCGTCAGAATTTGGAGGATCAGGAGCTCTCGGAAATTACCGAAAACTGACCGCCAAGACCTTAATTTTTTGAGTTAACAAGTATCAACGGATGACACAGAACAATAAAATTGCGCCTTGGTCGAGCAATAATTCCTTCTCGCTCAAACTGATTAAGCAATCGTGTTACTGTTACTCTCCTGGTACCGATTGCTTCAGCGAGTCCTTGATGGGTCAGTCGTAAGTCAATCAACTGTCCACTGCTCACTGAGCGACCAAACTTTTTGGCTAACCAGATCAGGAGTTGTTGCAAGCGGTTGGGCATGCGTTCATAGCGGATGATATTAAGTATTTCTTCTGACTGTTGAACGTGTAACAAAATGGCATCGAAGACTTGGTGACATTGACTAGAAGGAATGTAGTTAACCTCTACACTGGTCAAGCACTCAAGTTGATAAGGCTGAATTCGAGATAGCGGTTGACCTACTACATCTCCTGGACCCCAATATCCCAAGGTCGTTAATGTTCCTTCCGGATTCCAGGTTACGGTTCTGACTACACCCCGCGCAATTTGCCATAAACCATCAGGTTGCAGGGGTATCGAGTCGCGGCGGCTGAAAGTGCGCTGCCTTAAATTAACAGGTGAGCTCAAAAGGTGAGTAGTCGTAATAGTCATAACAGTTGAGTTTCAACAAGAGAAAAAACTACGATTGGCTTGAATCAGTCTGTATCAGTTGTGCTCAGGAACAGCCTAAAAACTCTAGATAGGATTTACTTAGTTCCTTGACGGCTAACTCATAAAACTGCTTACCGTGCTCTGGTGTTGCTAAGGCTGGATTTGAACCCATGCGACCGTCAGGGTAGCGCTCTCGAAAGTCAACTGCGCTATATATTCTAAAGTCAGAGGAAACTTTGACTTCTAGAGGTACGTGTTTAACGATCTTGGGACACACATACTGAGTAAAGGCTACTTCCGTTGGATTGGCATGATAGCCCCCTTGGTCGCCATATAACTCTTTCGCCAAACGATTAACTCCTTTACAGGAGAACCAGTTGGCGAGATAACACTTTACCAGTGAGGCATTGGGTAAGTTTAAATCAGCTAAGTGAGCGTAAGTTTCGGCAAAAGCTGCATTCAGTGTAGCGATATTGCCACCATGACCATTGATAAAGAAAAATTTGGTAAAGCCAGCCTTAACCAAACAGGTGAGATAGTCTCTAATCAACTGAATTAAGGTACTTGGCTTTAAACTGATTGTTCCTGGAAATTCTGTATGGTGTAGTGCCATGCCCACATTGATAGTGGGGGCGACAAGGGCTCCAGTAGCTTCACCGACCCCTTGGGCACTCGATTGGGCACAAATCGCATCCGTACCAATTAATCCTGTCGGTCCATGTTGTTCAGTTGAGCCAATGGGCAAAATGATCCCTTGCGACCGCTCCAGGTATGCCTCAACTTCTTTCCAAGTACTTAAATGTAGCAGCATTATCACTTAGTCTCGGGTCAATAGGTGTTTGTGCCTGCTTGTTAGGCAGTGTACAACTTTGTACAGACTAGACAGTGTCTTAGGGAACTAGGGGCGCGCTACCTTATATTGTAGTAAATTAGTTAATTTCCCTAATACTTAATGCCTATCTGAACTTGTTGCTTCAACTACCAACAGAATTTGCCTGCCTGATAAAATTGAAGCCACAAATGGTAGATGACCCAAACGCACTCAAGCCGTAGATACAAATGCAGCTAAGAGATGGCAGGTGCCATCTTGCTGCAGATAATTATTAGAAGCCCCTTATCCGTCATACCATTGTATGACAAGTATTACAACATCTCGATAAAATTTAAAACGTTTAATATATCTCGGCTGGTAAAGTAAAACCTAGGAAATCTTTACAAAGTGTTGATGTAAGCTGGTGAAAGGTTTTAACATGAGATAGATCATTAAGTTTTTTTTCTCCGTCCAAGGAGGTATTTTTGTTGTATACCTGGGCATAGAACCTTAAATAATTGGTTTCTTAGATCTTTATGCTTTCTCTCGATAGACCAAAGAGTCATTCCAGTCCAGAACTAGCAAGAGCTACGCGCGTTCTAGTTGTGGAAGACGAAGATTTGATTCGGGAAATGCTTGTCTTAGCCCTTGAAGGGGAAGGCTACGAGGTGGTAACGGCTGAAGATGGTCGCGCGGCTCTGAATCTTCTTCAAGAAGCGGAACTTCCAGAAGTAGAATTCCCTTATAACCTGCTGATCCTAGATTTAATGCTGCCGCAGATTAATGGTTTAGATCTGTGTCGTTTGTTACGATATCAGGCTAATCACGTCCCAATTTTGATTGTCAGTGCCAAGAGTTCTGAAACAGACCGTGTTTTAGGCTTAGAAGTAGGTGCCGATGACTACATCACTAAGCCTTTCAGCATGAGGGAGTTAATAGCACGGTGCCGTGCACTATTGCGTCGTCAGCGTTTTTGCAGTTTGCCCCAAACTTCGGTTTTGCAAGCCCGAGATATTACCCTCTATCCCCAAGAATGTCGTGTAACTGTCCGAGGCAAGGAGGTAAGTCTTTCCCCAAAAGAGTTTCGGCTTCTAGAGTTATTTATCAGTCATCCCCGCCGGGTTTGGTCGAGGGAACAGTTAATTGACAGGGTGTGGGGACCAGATTTTTTGGGGGATACCAAAACAGTAGATGTTCATATTCGCTGGCTACGGGAAAAACTTGAGCAAGACCCTAGTCAGCCAGAATACCTAATTACGGTTAGAGGTTTTGGTTATCGATTTGGCTGAAAACTGAGGCGATGTCCAATAGACATCTCCAGAAACCTCGATTTGGGAATGGTAGCATAAGGCTTCTAGCATAATTATTGGAGATGTCCAATTAGAAAGTCACAATAGAGCTGAGATGTTAGTATTAATATGCTGTCTAACCAACGGTTGCCTTGACTAAAACGAATAGGAGATGTCACCAAATTCCAATTTGCTAATCTCCGACTCGCTTACTTTCTAGTGGATGACCATCCTGGCATTTTTGATCGGTCTAGCTCTAGGTATTGGTTTTTGGCTCTGGCAACAGCGCCAATGGCAGCGGCAGTTGCAGAAAATCTTGGCCTTGTTACCCGGTGATCAAGGTATGGTTTCCATGCCAATTACGATTCACTTGCAGCGGAGATTTACTCAACTGATTCGGCAAAACCAAGCCCAAGAGTTAGAGCTGCAAATCAAACAACAGCTGCTCCAGGAAATGCCGTTGGGGTACTTGCTTGTAGATGCAGAACATCAATTGCTCTGGTGTAATCAACAGGCACGGCAGCTATTAAATATTCAGGGCTGGGAGCATGGTAAAATGCGTTTGCTGCTGGAGGTAGTGCGTTCCTATGAACTTGATCGTCTAGTTGAGCAAACACGCCTCAAACAGCAACCTTGCCACCGCGAGTGGATATTTTACCCTGCCTATAGTGAGGGGGTAGCAATTGCCACCAGACAATCGCTAAGTTTGAAGGCATCCTCCTGGCCTGTGGATAAAGAGCAAGTAGCTATTTTTATAGAAAATCAGCAACCTGTTGTCGAAGTTACTAAAGCACGCAACCGTTGGGTTTCTGATTTAGCCCACGAACTTAGAACTCCCCTAACCTCAATACGTTTAGTACTCGAAGCCTTGCAGGAGCGTCTCGAACCTACATCCAAACAATGGTGTGAGCGTATGCTGCTAGAAACTGACCGACTTGCTAATCTGGTAGCAGAGTGGTTGGAGTTAACCCAGATTGAGCAAGACCCCAGCAACGTTCTTAGATATAAAAACATTGCACTGGGTTCTCTCATTAAGTCAGCTTGGCAAACTTTAGAACCACTAGCGTACACCAAACAGCTATCTTTTGCCTATTGCGAACCAGAAATTATCTGGATTAATGCAGATGAAACCCGACTTACCCAAGTTTTTCTCAACTTATTTGATAACAGTATTAAGCACAGCCCGCCCTGCTCAGAAATTCGGGTTGAGGTTACTCAATTATTGAAAGATAATCTCAAGTCCCTACCTACTGCTGAGAGCAAAAATCAAGATAACAGCACATCTTCCGGAGAAGCTAAGTACTGTGGAGACAAGAAAATAACCAACAATTACGCCAGCATTCAAATTGATATCATTGATTCAGGTGATGGTTTCCGTAGATCAGACTTACCCCATGTTTTCGAGCGACTCTACCGTGGAGATACTTCCCGGCAACAGCAAAACAATCTCCCCAAAGAGCTAAAAACTGCACGAGGCAGTAGTGGGAGTGGTTTAGGACTCTCAATTGTGCAACAAATTATTCAGGCTCACAACGGCGGAATCATCGCCAGAAACCATCCGCAAACTGGAGGTGCTTGGCTGCAAATTAAACTCCCTTGCTGCAAAAATTAACTAATATTTTACTTACATTTGTTATCGTTAAGTATCAAACACTTAGTACTGGTGTAGGTGAGGTGAAACTGTATTTTCCTCAGAGTAACTCAGAACTTACCCACTTCCAGCGCTTGCTCAGGCGCTTAGAGCAAAATGTCCTGCGCATGGGAGCCTTGGTAGAAATCTCATTTCGGCTGAGCCACCAAGCTTTGTTTGACCGCAAGCTAGAAACAGCCCAAGAAATAATCTTACTAGATAAAAAAATAGACAACTACTATCGTAAAATTGAGTTGGAGTGTACGACACTACTAGCTCTGCAAACGCCAGTAGCTCAAGATCTACGCATCATCAGCGCCTTTTTACAACTAGTGCGGGACTTAGAGCGCATTGGTGATTATGCGGAAGACTTGGCTGAGATTGCCGTCAAACTTTTTCCCTATGCGCCCCATGCTTGCTTGCCCGAGATTGAGGGAATGTCTAATCAAGCCCAAGCAATGCTAGCAGCGAGTTTATCAGCATTAGGAGACCTTGACGCCAACGCTGGATGTGCCGTTAACTTGCTTGATGACCAAGTAGATTCAGCCTATGACAGAGTGTACCAAACTCTTGCCCAGGAGCGCAATATTCAAGGTGTGGTTGAGCCAATTCTGCTCTTAGGTTTGGCAATTCGTCACCTTGAAAGGATGGCAGACCATGCTACCAATATCGGTAAACGAGTAACCTACATTGTTACTGGTTATAGTACTTGACAATTGGTAACACTTTAGTATAACCCAGTCGTTTGTATTACACCACCGTTTATAAAAATTATGATGCTTAGTGAGGGTAAATTCGTTGGAATCCCCGTGACCTAAGAATCCCTCGTCTCCGGCGAGGGAGTGTCAAGACTCGCTATTACTTTGGGACTTAAATTTTGTCAAGCTAGGTATCTTTTCAAAAGTTTAAGTTGTAGGATCAGTGTACGATCAGAAAGATGGTATCACTGAGTCAAGAGTGTACTGGCATAGCATTCAGCCATATCGGGAACACTGTTGCTGATTAGACAGACTTGGCACGTTGTATCAGATTCGCTCAGGTGTGAGGATTATCAAGGATGATGTCAAAAATTTTCTGGAATACCCTAAAAGTCAGTCCGGCTCTTCTGGGCGCTTCTTTGCTAGTTGCTAGCAGCGCCTATGCTTCTGGCGGAGTTCCCGAGCAAACGGCAACCACCACCACTAGCGAAGCAACTGCATCGAGAGAAACTGGTGTTAAGTACTTAACGGACCTACCTCAGGCAACAGTTGAGGGTACTTCTGCTTCTGTGGAGTTGAGCCCAAGTTTTGAGTTAGCTCAGCAGACACCAACTGAAGCGACTACTGCTGACTCAGCCGAGATGTTAGAGCAAATTGATCTCTACAATCAAGAAGTCCTTGGCACAGAAAGCCTTGACCAAGTTACCAACGTCTCCCAACTGCGGGACGTTTCCCCAGGGGACTGGGCCTATGAAGCTCTACGCTCTCTAGTTGAGCGCTACGGCTGTATTGCGGGATATCCCGATGGCACCTATCGCGGCAACCGCCCCACCACCCGTTATGAATTCGCCGCTGGTTTGAATGCCTGTTTAGACCAGATTGTGCGTTTAATTGAAGGCGGCGCTGGTATTGATCCAGAGGAATTAGCTACCCTAGAGCGTTTAATTGCTGAGTTTGAAGCTGAACTAGCTACTCTCGGTACAAGGGTAGATAATCTGGAAGGTCGTGTGGCGTTTTTGGAAGACCATCAGTTCTCCACAACTACTAAGCTTAAAGGAGAAGCAATCTTTGCTGTCTCTAGCGTTTTTGGTAGTGATGAGCTAGCACTTAATACAGGCGAACGTTTTATTGATGAGGATGGTGATGGTGATGACGACGGTATTGATGACGATGGTGATGGTATCATTGATCGTAACAGGGATGATATTGATGTTGACGACGAAGTTACCTTTAGTAACAGGGTTCGTCTAAACTTTGATGCCAGCTTCACTGGTAAAGACCGTCTGAGAGTTCGCCTACAGGCTGGAAATTTCACTAGCCTCACTAGCGCTACTGGTACGGACATGGCTCGCCTGGGGTTTGATGCCGGTGGCGGTAACAATGTAACAGTTAATGACCTCCACTACCGCTTCCCCTTCGGAGACAACATCAGGGTATGGCTTGGTGCCAATGGCTTTGATTTCAACGATATGGCAAACACCCACAATCCCTTGTTGCAAAGTAGCGGTACAGGTTTCGTCAGTCGTTTTAATCGACGTAACCCCGCAATCTTCCGGAACAGTGCTGATCAAGGAGCTGGTGTTAATGTGAAATTTGGCGAGGGACTGAGTCTTGATCTAGGTTACTTCACTGATGACGGCGAAAGTCCTGCAGATAAAGACGGGATATTTAATGGTGAGTTGACTGCCCTTGCTCAGCTGAATTTTCAACCCTTTGACGCTCTAGATTTAGGCTTTGCCTTCGGTTATTCCTACTATCCAGGCGGTGAGGTTGATCTCTCAGGTAGTACGGGTAGTGGCTTCGCCAAAGATCCCTTTGATGGTGATGCAGCTTCAGCCTTCCGCTTCGGCATACAAGGTGACTTCAAAGTTACTGATAATATTAGTATCGGTGGTTGGGGTGGTTTGTTGCTAGCGGAATCAGAATCAGGTGCCACAGAGGGTGATGAAGCCGATATCTGGAACTTTGCAGGGCGCATAGCTTTCAGTGATCTCGGTAAAGAGGGCGCTGTACTAGGTATTGGTGGAGGTATGCTTCCTAAGGTTACCGACAACGACTTAGGACGAAGAGAAGACGACGATACCTCTTTCATCGTAGAGGCTGTCTACAAATACCCCCTCAACGACAATATCCTGATTACGCCTGGTGCCTATGTGATTTTCGACCCTAATCACAATGCTGATAACGAGGAAATTTGGGTTGGGGTAATCCGTACCACCTTCAAGTTCTAGATTTTTTGTGGTTTATGCTTCATTGCTCATTGTTGATTGTTCATGGGCCTATGAACCATTAACAATTAACAATGAAAAAATCGGCGGTTAACTTTCCTTTCCACTTGGCTAGGAATAGAGTTAATCGCTGGTTTACATAGGGTTTGCTGAATAAGTCTGGTGGTAAGGAGAGGGGAGCAGGGAGCAGGAAGTAGGGAAAAGCCGATAGTTCTAAGCTTGATTATCCATGATCAGCTCCGAGATTTTCCTATTAAGTGCAAGGATTTTGAGCTATTGGATGCTATAACAAAGCACTTGAAAGGGTCAAAAAAGGCTCAAAACCCTTGTTTGGTATGCATTCTATTTAATCAATGCCTGTGATATATCAGTCTCCGTGTCTCCGCGTCTCCGCGTCTCCGCGTCGACCTGTCTCCGCATCTCCGCGTCTCCGCGTCAATAAAATAATCTAGACTTGATAGCGGTAATAGAGGTATAATGAGAGGCTGGGATTTTAAAAAGCCAGTCAACAACCCACCGTTAACCCTACGGGTAATAGCCCTACGGGCATGCGCCAAAGGCGTAAAACGGGGGCTTGAAAAACAGCCCTAGTTGACCAGAAGACTTGGTAGTAACCAAGTAGCCGTTATCGGCAAGAGTTAAAGTTCGTACCTTGGAGTGCGTGCCAGCCCCAAGCTCTACAACTCCTACATTAAACAGGCGTAGAGGGTTAAGCCAGTGTCTAGGAGAAAGTACCGACCGATAACAACTTCGAGGCAAACTTTCACCCCGGAAACGGGAGATTAGAACTCATGTTTGTTTTAACTGTAGATAAAAATCGAAACTCTCTTAACCCAACCCATGCGGCAAGGGCGAGAAGGTTTCTCAAGGAAGGAAGAGCCGTTGTCCTGCGGCGGTATCCTTTCACAATCATGCTCAAAGAGGTGGAAGGCTCTAATGCTCTTGAGTATCGACTCAAGTTAGACCCAGGCTCCAAAACCACTGGTATTGCCGTAGTCACTGACGACCGGGTGATATGGGGAGCTGAACTTCACCACCGGGGCTACAGCATCAAGCAGTCGTTAGAGTCTCGTCGGGCATTGCGGCGAGGACGCCGGAATCGTCACACTCGCTATCGCCAACCCCGGTTCGACAATCGAGCTAGAGCTGACGGCTGGTTAGCTCCGAGCCTACAACATCGGGTGTTAACCATTAAAACTTGGGTAGAACGGCTGCGGCGGTTTTGTCCTATTAGCGCTATCTCAATGGAGTTAGTGCGCTTCGACATCCAGCTAATGCAAAACCCCGAAGTATCGGGAGTGTTGTACCAGCAGGGAGAGTTGGTTGGGTACGAAGTTAGAGAGTACCTGTTAGAGAAGTGGGGTAGGAAGTGCGCTTACTGCCACAAAGAAGGAGTACCTCTAGAGGTCGAACATATCCAGCCTCGCTCTAAAGGAGGCCCCAACCGGGTAAGTAATCTAACTCTAGCCTGTACTAAGTGCAACCAAAGGAAGGGGAACAAGCCAGTAGAGCAGTTTCTCTCTCGTAAGCCAGAGCTGCTCAAGGGCATACTGGCTGCTGCCAAGCGCCCTCTCAAGGATGCCGCCGCCGTCAATTCAACCCGATGGGCATTGTATCGGGCATTGAAACAAACGGGTTTAGCCGTCGAAACGGGAACTGGTGGCAGGACTAAATTTAATCGAACTAGTCAGGAACTGCCGAAGACTCACTGGCTGGATGCTGCCTGTGTTGGAAGTTCTATATCTGAAAGGTTAAAGGTGCTAGTTGCTAAGCCTCTGGCTATCACTGCCACTGGTCATGGTACTCGCCAGATGTGTCGAACTGACAAGTTTGGATTCCCTTCTCGGTATGTCCCTAGATACAAGTTTGTCAAAAGCTTCCAGACAGGAGACATCGTTAAAGCGATAGTAACTGTTGGCAAAAAAATTGGAACTTATGTTGGTCGTGTCGCAGTGCGTTCAACTGGTAGTTTCAATATCTCAACAGTAAATGGGCTAATTCAAGGTATTAGCCACAAATACTGCAAACACATTCAGAAAAAGGACGGTTATTCCTATGCACATTGATTTGGATATTTTAGGGGTATTGAACCCCGTAAAATATCCCCCGTTTCCTCCCACCGTTAAATCAATGCGCGGTACTCACCTAAGGTTCGATACGTCCGCGCTGATTATAACGAGGGTCTCCACGGGGGAAGAAAGATGAAGGGTCAAGAAATTATTCGCTCCATTGAAGCGGAACAACTAAAATCAAAATTGCCGGCAATCTATGTCGGTGACACAGTTAAAGTTGGGGTGCGTATTCGAGAAGGTGGCAAGGAGCGGGTACAGCCCTATGAAGGTACCGTGATTGCTATGCGTAATGGCGGTATCAACGAAACTATTACCGTGCGTCGCATTTTCCAAGGCGTGGGTGTGGAGAGGGTGTTTTTACTCCATTCCCCTAGAGTTGCCAGTATTAAAATAATTCGTAGAGGTAAAGTGCGTAGGGCGAAGCTTTATTACTTGCGCGATCGTGTTGGTAAAGCTACTCGTATTAAACAGCGTTTTGACCGTGGTCGTTAAGATTAAGGAGCAAAACTTCGGTTTGGTAATAATGCCCTCATTGCGTTAGGATTAATAAGGTGAGAGTGGCAAACCTGCCGCCGAACGTGAAACGTGCGCTCTTAGTTCAGTTGGTAGAACGCAGGTCTCCAAAACCTGATGTCGGGGGTTCAAGTCCTCCAGGGCGCGCTCTTAACTAGTGGGGCTTTGGTGGTTAAGCATGCCCTCAGTTCTGAACGGTTCCAAGCTCTAAGCAGAGTAGTTATCAGTAGTTACTAGGGGGTAGTGAGTGCTTCAAATCTTCTACTCCTCAATTCCTACTACCGCCGGAGAAAGGGATTTCGGCTGCATTGATGGGAGAATTGAACAGTTGTGGCAAAGAAAACTAAAGCGGAAGCTGAGAATAAAGAAACTGCTTCTGGGTTTAACTTAATCAAGTTTCTTCAAGAAACCAAGGAAGAACTCAGTAAAGTAGTTTGGCCAAGTCGGCAGCAGCTAATTAGCGAATCAGCTGCCGTATTACTGATGGTAATACTTTCTGCAACTACAATTTACTTGGTTGACAACCTATTTGCGTGGCTATCGAAGCAGGTGTTCTGATGAGTTTTGCAGCAGATGAACCGTATAATGGTGAGCCAGAGTCAGAAGAGAGACCAAAACCTCGTTGGTATGCTGTTCAAGTTGCTTCTGGATGTGAAAAGCGGGTCAAAGCTAATCTCGAACAGCGTATTCACACCTTGGATGTAGCTGATCGGATTTTAAGAGTACAGATTCCGCAAACGCCAACGGTGAAGATTCGCAAGGATGGTTCTCGGCAACACACTGAAGAAAAAGTCTTTCCAGGCTATGTTTTAATCCAAATGGTAATGGACGATAACGCCTGGCAGGTTGTCAAAAACACCCCAAATGTTATTAACTTCGTTGGTGCAGAACAGAAACGCCACTATGGGCGGGGCCGAGGACATGTTAAACCAATGCCGCTGAGTCCAGGAGAAGTAGATAGAATCTTTAAGCAATCCCAGGAGCAAGAACCAATTGTCAAGGTTGATATGGCAACAGGTGACAAAATTGTGGTTCTATCTGGTCCATTTAAAGATTTTGAGGGAGAGGTCATCGAAGTTAGCCCCGAACGCAGTAAATTGAAAGCTTTACTCTCAATTTTTGGCAGAGATACACCAGTGGAATTGGAATTCAATCAGGTTGAAAAAACAAGCTAGAGATGGCGAAAAAAGTTGTTGCAATCATTAAATTGGCTCTCCCAGCGGGTAAAGCTAACCCAGCTCCTCCAGTTGGTCCGGCATTGGGTCAACACGGGGTGAATATTATGGCGTTTTGTAAAGAGTACAACGCCAAAACCTCAGAACAAGCTGGGATGGTAATACCCGTAGAAATTTCTGTTTTTGAGGATCGTAGCTTTACCTTCATCCTCAAAACTCCACCAGCATCAGTGCTAATTAAGAAGGCAGCTGGTATTGACAAAGGAGCAAGCGAACCTAACAGACAGAAAGTTGGTTCAATTACTCGCGCCCAACTGCAAGAAATTGCCCAAACTAAGATGCCTGACCTTAATGCTAATGATATAGAGGCGGCAATGAAGATTGTGGCAGGTACTGCTAAAAATATGGGCGTGGCGATCACTGATTAGTAAGTTTGTATTATTGAGCCACTCCCACGAATTGAATTCGTGGGATTCAGGCATCAAGGGTGAGATTGCAGGCACAGCCTGTCTAACATCTCCTACGCCTAGGGTTGAACTCCCAACCCTTTTAATAATGATAGTATGTCTACAATCGAGGATCAACCAAACATCTAACGCGGCTTGAAAGCCTTAACGCTACATCCCACGCTTAAAAGACGTGGGATGCAGCTTACTTCTTTATAAACCTTAGAGGGGGAGAAGTTGAGGCTTCGCTAACTACCCCAGGAGATTATAGATGGTTAAAAAAATATCACGCCGATTGCAGGAACTGCAAAATAATGTCGAACAACGACCCTACGAACCCATAGAGGCACTTAAACTCCTCAAAGAAACAGCCACAGCCAAATTTCCCGAATCAGCTGAAGTGCATATCCGCTTGGGAATTGACCCGAAATATACAGATCAACAGTTGCGGACAACTGTAGCGCTTCCCAAGGGAACTGGTCAAACAGTGCGCATTGCCGTAATTGCCAGAGGGGAAAAGGTCACTGAAGCCAGTAATGCTGGTGCTGATGTGGTTGGGAGCGAGGATTTAATTGAGGAAATCCAAAAGGGAATGATGGATTTTGACCGGTTGATTGCCACGCCAGATATGATGCCGCAGGTAGCAAAATTGGGACGTCTTCTAGGTCCGAGGGGTTTGATGCCCTCTCCCAAAGGAGGAACAGTGACTTTTGATGTCGAGGCTGCCATTCAAGAAGTCAAGGCTGGTAAGCGAGAGTTTCGCGCGGATCGAACCGGTATCGTTCATGTGTTGTTTGGCAAGGCATCCTTTCCTGCTGAAGACTTGCTAGTTAATCTCAAAGCCTTGCAAGAAACTATTGATCGCAACCGTCCTTCGGGAGCAAAGGGTCGTTTTTGGCGTAGTATATATGTATCTGCGACCATGGGACCAGCGATTGAAGTTGATATCAATGCCCTACGCGATATGAAAGTTGGTGAAGCTGCATAATTAATTGGAGATGTCACAGATATAAGAGTAATACCAAACCTCAAACCAACCAGTAGATGCGATTAGTCGCATTGCTGTAATCAAAGGCTCGTACTAAAGAAAGCAGGAGTAAATTACTTAGTTACTTAATATCCTGCCGAGGTCAATGCCCTGAGTATCTGTCTTACCACTGGCGCTAAGCTTGATTGTCATGGTTGGAAGATACAAAGCGCAACCCCGGCATAGTGTCCGGGGTTTTGTTTTAGTGTATCGACGGATATTGAGGGCAGCAAATTATTGAATTTTTCATCTTGGTGAAATGCATAAATCCTGGACAAGGAGCTAGGGGGCGGGAGGCGGGGATTAATCAACAGTGAACGGCAAAGTGTATTACACCCAATTGTAAATTGCTATATTTACTCGACTAAGGAGGTGAGATTTAAGAATGGGTAGGACACTTGAAAACAAACAAGAAGTTGTGACTGGACTCAAACAAGTTTTGAGTGAGTCTCAGCTAGCTATTGTCATTGATTATCAAGGGCTGACTGTTGCTGAGATTACCGACTTGCGGAATCGTTTGCGTCCAACAGGCAGTGTTTGCAAGGTGACAAAAAACACCTTGATGCGGCGTGCCGTTGAGGGTGATGAAAACTGGCAAGCGATGACGGAATTCCTTGCTGGTTCCTCAGCCTTCATGCTGGTTAAAGACGACATTGGCGGTGCGATTAGGGCTTACCAAGATTTCCAGAAAGCCACGAAGAAGACCGAATTTCGCGGTGGCGTGATGCAAGGTAGAGCCTTGAATCAAGACCAAGTCAAGGCAATTGCCGACTTGCCATCGAAGGAAGAACTAATCGCGCAAGTTGCTGGTGCAATTAATTCTCTGGCAACTAAGCTTGCTGTCAGTATCAATGAAGTACCGTCTTCACTTGGTCGCAGTATCAATGAGGTACCAGCTTCACTTGGTCGCAGCTTCCAAGCTCTTGCTGCCAAAAAAGAAGAAGAAGGTGGTAACTAATAAGTTGCTACACATCTAGATCTAATTTGCATGTTGAGACTGCTTTGGGAGCAGGGATTGAGTGCTTTTATTGAGTACTTCTATTGATATGCAAGTTAAATCGGGATTAGCTTAATAGGTTGCACAAAATTCACTTTCTAGAAAGTGAATAGTCACTGACTAACCAACAAATTCATTATTCAATTCATTTCCAAGGAGTTTATCCATGTCTGCTACAACTGACGAAATTCTCGAAAAACTAAAATCACTGACTTTGCTAGAAGCCTCTGAGTTGGTCAAGCAAATTGAAGAAACCTTTGGTGTTAGTGCTGCTGCTCCGGCTGGAGGCATGATGATGATGGCTCCTGGCGCTGGTGGTGGTGCTGCTGCTCCAGCTGAAGAAGTTGAGGAGAAAACTGAATTCGATGTTGTCCTCGAAGAAGTTCCAGCTGATAAGAAGATTCCTATCCTCAAGGTGGTACGCTCAATGACTGGTCTTGGTCTCAAGGAAGCAAAAGATATGGTTGAGTCTGCTCCTAAGGCGGTTAAAGAAGCTGTTGCCAAAGATGCAGCAGAAGAAGCTAAGAAGCAACTGGAAGAGGCTGGCGCTAAGGTAAGTATTAAGTAACAGCAAGCAAAGGGTGTGAGGGGGTGAACGAAAAAAGGCGTGGGGAAATAAGTAAGCAGACGCTCCAGACGCTCCAGACGCGGAGAATTCAAATCCCACGCAAAATTTCGCTCACCCCTAAATATTGCCCTCCCCAGCTGCTAGTTGCTCTTACTTCAAATCAGCTTCCCAAATACCAATGTAAATACGGTCATACTTATTGCGTTCAATTAAACCTTGTAAGCGATTTTCTCGCCCGCCCTTGAACGTATAACGATTGGACTGGCGCTGATATATAGCGTCAAGTCCCTGCTTAATTTCTGCTGTGGTATTATCACTCATCATCTTCTCCAATGTCTGTGACATTGTCTCTAAACCAGCAGATTGTGAAAAAGTTACCTCAGTTTGGCGAAGACGCCCAGAACTCTGGTCAAACAAATATCCCAGGCTTACTTGACCTGGTATATAATCCTCGTAAAGTAAGGCACGGGTATTCCAAAGTCCTTTTGAGGACTTGGTGGGATTGCCCAGAATTTCTTCGACTGCCCTTCTCTGAGTTCCTGGAGCAAAGGCAGGAATTGGCTTAGAAATAGGCTTAGAAATATCGGAATTTTGATTATTATTTTCTGGTGCAGGTTTAGGAACAAGAACAGGTTTGGGAGGAACAACAGCTTCGGGTACAATAACAGGCTCAGGTACAGGTGATGTAGCTGGTGGCAATGAAGCTGTTATCTCTTCTGGTTCTGGCTTAGGAGCTTCTGGCTTAGAAAAGATTTGAGGCAAACTTGGTACTGATGCTTCTGGCTCAGTTTTTGGCTTAGTGCTTGGCTGGGAGGGAGGCAGGGAATTGCTTGGCACCTGTTTTTGAGGTACTTCAGTTTTGTGAACTACTTCAGTCGAAGGTGGATCTGAATCTGAAGATCTAGCAGGTGGGGTATCCTCTATAGGAGTTGTTTCTACGGGAGCTGTTTCTACAGGAGCTGTTTCAGAAGAAGCAACAGGATCAGAAATCTCAGGAGAACGACCTAAGGTTAAGCCCACTGCCACAGCAGCGGCTAGAACCCCTCCGGCAATTGAAGCACCCATAATCAAGGGACTATTCCCTCTGCCTTGCTTGGGAACATTTTTACCTACGGGAACAGTTGTATCAGAGTAAGGGCTTCTTGCTGGTGAGTTGGAATTATTGCCAGTTTTTGGTAAATTTCCAGGGGCAACTGCTACAGTGTCCATCGCGGAAATTGAAGTGGCAGATTTTAAAGCTTGGAGCATTTCTCTAGCAGTAGTAAAGCGATCGCCTGGATGAAATCTAATTGCCCTCTCTATAACCGTTGCCAATTGAGAGTGTACGCTAGTAGCATGCTGACGCCATAAGATCTCGCCAGTGCTGGCGTCTGTCTCCAACTGTTGAGGCAGTTTGCCCACCAGCATAAAAATTGCTGTCAGACCTAAACTGTAGAGATCACTAGCATAGATTGGGCGTCCTGCAGCTTGTTCACCAGACATAAACCCAGGGGTTCCAATTACCATTGATGCCGTAGAATTACCTTGGGAGTTAATCACAGTGCTAATTGCTTCTTTAACAGCGCCAAAATCAATCAGCACTGGCAATCTATCCCGTTGCCGAATAATAATGTTATCTGGCTTAATATCTCTATGAACTATACGGCGATTGTGTATATAATCGAGCGTTGACAACAAACTGGTGAGAATTTCCTTAACCTCGGTTTGATCTAGAGCGCCCTCCTGCTGGATTTTTTCGGTCAGAGTATTACCTTCAATCCATTCTTGTACTAGATAGAATCTCTCATCTTCTGAGAAGTAAGCATACAATCGAGGAATTTGGGAGTGTCCTTCTCCTAATTCTTCTAAAACTGCCGCTTCTCGTTGGAAGCGCTCTTGCACTAGCTTGTAAGCCTGGGAATTATGAGTTACAGGCTTGAGTTGCTTGATTACACACTTGCGTCCTGAAGGCAGATAACTATCTTCGGCAAGGAAAGTGTGACCAAAACCACCAGAACCCAGTGTTTGGAGTATGCGATAACGATTATTCAATAGCGTCGGTTTCATAAGCAATTCTGTTTTTTTTCTAAAACTTCAGTTCTCGTTTTCAGTCTAGCTGTTGGGGACAGCCAATCTGTAGCAATCTAGACTTCAGTAAGTAGCTTGTGGAGATAGCTGAACTCCTTAAATTAAGACCAAGCCAAAAATTATAGTCTTAGAGGACGCCAAGTTCTGGTTTAATTTTAGATGGAGGCGCTATATGAGCATTGGTCATGTCAAATCATCCTAATTCCGACCCGCCACCACCTCAAGGATCATCCCTTGATCGGGATGAGTGGATTGCGATTCTTGTGGCTTTCGCAACTATCGGATACATCTTCTACTGGGCAATCGGAAGAAAAACTGACTTGTTTAGCTTCGGAGACTTGGAGCTAATTTCGGAGGAAACAACATCAGCCCCAGAAAGGAAACCTTCTGGTGTTGATTTGTTACTATCGCCTGATGCTACTGTTAGTCCCAGACCTGGTTTAGGTGTATTGCCATTACCTGATGCTAGGGTTACTAGTAAGCCTACTCCTAGGGAGTTACTACCACCTAGGATAAATGCTAGACCACGCCCCAATGCCGTTGTATTGCCCTCACCTGAGGTAGCTGTCAGTCCCAGCCCGGAACTGGAGGCATCCCCCTCACCGGATGTAGTTGTCAGTCCCAGCCCTGAACTAGAGGCATCCCCCTCACCGGATGTAGCTGTAAGTCCCAGCCCTGAACTAGAGGCATCCCCCTCACCTGAGGTAGCTGTAAGTCCTAGCCCTGAACTAGAGGCATCCCCCTCACCTGAGGTAGCTGTAAGTCCCAGCCCTGAACTAGAGGCATCCCCCTCACCGGATGTAGCTGTAAGTCCCAGCCCTGAACTAGAGGCATCCCCCTCACCGGATGTAGCTGTCAGTCCCAGCCCTGCACTAGAGGCATCCCCCTCACCGGATGTAGCTGTCAGTCCCAGCCCTGCACTAGAGGCATCACCCTCGGAGACTACTCCTTCAACACCATTACAACAAACTCCTGCCGCTCCAGTTGAATTTTCAGATGTTCCTGAGGACGATTGGGCACGTCTTTTCATTAGAACCCTAGCCCAACAAGGTATTATCGGTGGCTATCCTGGTGGTACATTCAAACCTAATGAGCCAGTGACAAGGGCCCAATTAGCTGCTCAGCTAGAAAAACTATTTGTTGAGCAACAAGAGCGACGTGAGGCGATTGATTTCGAGGATATAACCTCTGAAGACTATTGGGCTAATGAAGAGATCCAAGGTGCATACAAGAAAGGATTTTTAAGCGGTTATCCAGGCGATGTCTTCAAACCAGATCAACAAGTACCTCGTTTACAGGTTTTAGTTGCCCTAGTAAGTGGTCTTAATCTAGAACAATCTTCTCTAGCAGAGCAAGCTCTAGAGACTTACAAAGATAAAGAACAGATACCTGATTGGGCAATCCCTAAAGTTGCAGCTGCAGTTCAAGGAGGTCTAATCGCTAACGACCCTAACCAGGAATTGCTCAGACCAAATCAGCCTGCTACACGCCGCGAGGTGGCTGCTATGATGTATCAGGCTTTAGTTAAATCAGGAAAGATAGACAGTTCATCTTCTCCAGAGCTTGTTCTTCCTTAAACAGACGATTCTCATTAAAGTTTTTTGGGCCTGTAAGCTGCAAAACTTTAGCTGTTTGAGCTTGCCTCCAAAGTAAAAACCGTAATTTCTGGGCGAGCATTAAACCTAACTTTAGGTTTAATCGTTCCCAACCCACGGTTGGTGTAATGGATCATCTCACCCACCTGATAGCGACCAACTGGGTATTTTTTCCCGAGAGACGGTAGTACAGGTGGCTTGATAAAAGGAAACTTGACTTGTCCCCCGTGGGAGTGACCAGATAATTCTAGGTCAAAACGACCAGTTGCTGAACTGATATCGGCAAAATCTGGTTCGTGAACTAGTAAAATGGCGGCACCCTCTTGAGGTAACTGCTCAAGTACTAAATCGAGTCGGTCTTTGCCTTCCCAGAAATCATCAACACCAGCAATATTGAATTTGGCACTACCTCGTTGCAGGGTATGAACAGTATTACTAAGATCAATAATCCCAGCTTGGTCAAGTACTTGCCGGATAACAGTTGGGTTTGTCCAGTGGTCATGATTGCCCAAGACTGCGACTGTTGCCTGTTTGGGTTTTAGTTTACCTAAAGCGATCGCTAATTTGGGAGCAAAACGCTCTGGCTTCCAAGTGACAAAATCGCCAGTAATCGCCA
Source organism: Symploca sp. SIO2E9 (assembly GCA_010692645.1). GTDB lineage: Bacteria > Cyanobacteriota > Cyanobacteriia > Cyanobacteriales > Coleofasciculaceae > SIO3C6. The sequence continues at coordinate 70,074 of JAAHGS010000018.1, read as the reverse complement.
CCAAGTCAGGTTTTTGTTGGTTGATTAACTGAACAATTTTTTCCAAGCGCTCTTGGGTCATCGGGTCATCATCAATATGAATATCACTAATCTGTGCAATGCGAAGTCCTTGAAATTCTGGCGCTAGGTGGGGTAAGGTCAAATCAATATGGGAAACATCGATCCAACCTGGTTCAATTTTATAGGCATAAGTCAAGGTGCAGATGCCCAATAATACGCCCAGGGAAATTATTTTACCAACAACCTTTAAAGCAGGTTTCGCCAAAGTCCGACGAATCATTCTGTATAATTCCAAAAAAGGCTTCATGGCTTTAAGCTATTCAAGATAACGTCTTTCCAAGATAGTCTTGATTCTGGAGCATGTCAGTGAAAGCAAATACCCTACAGAGTTGAATTCATTTCACATCAAGTAATCCCTTTGCTTTTTGCTTGGAATTGAAGCGAATTTCTGTGGCTACGCCACGAGACTTTAATTCTTCTAAAATGCGGGCTTCAACTCGTCGAGCAATTGTTTTTAAAAGCTTAATTTGTGCCAACTCATCGCTTTGTTCATAGCTTAATCGCTCTTCATCAGTCATCTCTGGTTTAGCATCTATTGGTTGATTCCATAGAGCTTCCTCAGAGCCATTACCAACAGGAATTGCCCCATTTTCATTAATCCAAACATCTCGGATTACTTCTAATCGACTACGATTAGGACGTTCAATGGTTTCTACTTTTAGCCAATAGCATGATTGTGGCTGACGTACTAAATGCTGCTTGAGACTTATATATATGTCGCGAGAATAGTTAACCAGTTGTAGCTTCTTCTCCCGGTCAAAAATGGCGTATACACCAATTTTTTTTTGCAAGTCCTCCGGTAAATTACCGGTATCATCAAGATAAGGGATATATTCTAAAGTTGTGAGTGAGGGTACTTGAGCTTGAGTAGTCATTGGTGAAGATAGTAAAAAAACTTGAATGAGTTGTTAGTTATTAGGTGTTAAGTACTGACTTTTTTCCCTAAATTATAAAATATAGCACTTCTCAAAATGGTGAGATACAAATTTCTTGGTTTTAGGGAGCAGGGAGCAGGGAGCAGGGAATAGGGAACAGAACTAGGTGTATCTCAGTTATTCGAGAAACGCTATATTATGGTTAAAAGTTTTATAATTTAGCTGATTTTGCGATAAATTGCACCAAGGCGACTCGGCTTAAAAATCTTGGCTTTAAACATAAAATTAGGAGGCACATTAATAATAACATAATCATCAGAGTTGTAATACTTTTCGTACTCTGCTGGCATGCCTTTGGGAGTAGTTGTAGTATAGGGAACTGGTTGAAACAGCAATTCTGTAAACTCAACTTTTTGGCAGGTCGCTTGTACAGCTACTTGGTTAAGAAAAGCTTCATTCTTCAACAAATTAAATAACTGGTTTAGCGCTTCTGGAGTGAGGACAAAACTGCTATCAAAGTTATCAATAATTTTTAACCGAGCCATATGTTATAACTAATTTCAACTACTTGTTAAGATGATTATACGTGACATCCTCCTACAGTACAACTTTGCTACAAACCTACCCTGTATTGGGAGCCTTCCGAGAATAGTCAAATACCTTTATCTCTAACTCTATTTCTTTCGGCACGACAATCGCGGTCAATATTATCAATTTTTTCAGTTAGTTTGCAATGCTCGTAGACAATTTGTGCTACTGAGTAATTTGGTAGTATATTCCCTTTTTCCAAAGCTTTATTAAAGAATTCTAAACCGTCTTGATGCTTACCCTGATTCACCAAAATTTGTGCCTTGAGATATAGAACCTCTGGATTTTTTGGTGTTAATTCCAGAGCTCGATCTGCAAATTCCATGGCTTCGGAATTCTTTTTCAAATCGCGATAGCCAACAGCAATGCCACGATAAGCCAAATAAGAGGGAGAAGCATATTTTTCTAATTTTGCAACTGCCCCAGCTGGGTCAGAAAATGGTAAATTAACCGCTAGCATCAAATCCATATAGCCTGTGATCAGATTCAATTCAGGGTCATTGGCATCAATTTTTTTAGCTTCGTCCAAATATTGGAACACTTTTTGTAATTTGCTTAGGGTGCTGATTGGACCTTCCTTTTCAAATTTGTACGCACCTTCTAGAAAATGCCCAACTGCTGTGTATAAATTACCGCGCAAGGGATCGCTCTCAAGCAGTTGTTGAGCAGTGCTTAGAGTTTTAGAGGCGTAGCTCTTGAGATCTTCCCAGTCTCTATCTGTATAAGCCAAAGAAGATAGCATGGCATACACTAGAGGTTCACCAGCTTCAGTTGATTTCGCTTGTTTTAAGTATTTCTTGGCACCTTTATAGTCTCCCTCCTTGAAAATGGACTCGAAAGCAGCATGGGTATTGTCACCTATATCGCGAGGATTGCTGGCACGAAAAGGATCAACTGCAAAGGCCGGCAAACTCAATAAAGTACAGATTACAGCTACTGTACCAGCAAAGGCTTTCACTGTCCGTTTTGGTGCAGGAAACCGAGTAATCATGGTCATCGTCACAAAAATGATGCTTGCTCACTTCTGACGTATAGTTTAATTCGAGGTTCCGGTCATTGAACATTGACATCCTCCCAGCGCGTGTTTCGCGGGATTCCTAGCCTCACGATTAGGTTTTTCTGCTTCAATCGTACATATCTAGACACAATCTTCAAACTATGCCCTTGACATCGATACGTCCACAGACATTCGACTCCACCAAGAGTCCCGATTCCGCAAGCCCTGCGGTACGGTTATGTATCGAAAAAATCTATTCACTTTGCGTCTTTCAGGGGTGGACTTCCCATTGCCCTGTCAGCTTATCCCAGTCTGCCAACTTTTCTGCGCCGTCGCCAAAAATTACGAACTTCGATCTGTTAGGCTGTCTGTCCCGGTTGTCTGGGTGGGTCAACGACCAAAAGTATCTTACCACAAAGTAAAGTTAATGGGAGGCGCGGCATTCGGCGAGTGCGCGTCGCCTGGGGAAACCCCAGGGGTTTATGTCGCACGTCTCGTCGCCCTCAAGCGAGAGTCTCCTGCCGCGAAGACAGATGAACAATGAATAATGAACAATGAACGGCAAATCTCCCTAGTGTAGAAGCAAGAAATCACTTCCTAAATTCTGAGAGTTTTTTTTCCCCAAGATTTAATGCTATATCTTAAAGACTTAAGTTACCATCCTCCTGCTACTCCTAGCCCGATTTTAAAAACTTTAAACCTAGAACTCATGCCCCAGCAACTAGGACTAGTGATTGGTCCTTCTGGCTCTGGCAAAAGTACATTACTCGAAATTTTAGCAGGGTTAGCAGAGCAAACCAGCGGTAGCATTTTTTGGCGAGACCAAGAACTTACTAGCGAACACTTGCAACAGTTGGGAGGTTTAGTGTTTCAGTTTCCCGAACGTCATTTTTGTGGCAGCACAATTCTTGAGGAATTACGCTTAGGGCATCCAGAATTGGGTTCAGAGAGGGTTAATGAAGCTCTCAGGGAAGTTGGACTGGTTAATTTGCCTTTAAATCAAGCTCCTCAGGATCTGAGTGGAGGTCAGCAGCGACGCCTAGCTTTAGCAGTGCAACTGATTCGACAACCAAATATGCTAATGTTGGATGAGCCAACAGCAGGATTAGATTGGTCGATGAGACGACAATTAGTAAGTCTTCTGGCAAAACTAAAGAGTCATTGGACACTACTAATTGTGACTCATGATGCTGGTGATTTATTGGAGATTGCTGACCGTTGCTGGAGTCTCAAACATGGAGAATTGCAAGCTATTGAGCCTGCTGCTCTCAAAAAAAAAGTACCACAGACCCAATCAGTAATACCGACGAAAAAAGTTAGTTGAAAATTAATGGTAATCCCCCTCTCTGCAAAAGTGGGGTAGTTGAGTAATTAATTACATACAGGACTTACGCACTTGAGTCGATTTCGCCCCCCTTACCCCCCAAATCCGGGGGGAAAAAGAGTTTAAGTACCCCAAATTTGGGAATTTAGGGGGCAAATGCGTAAGTCCTATAGCAACGGACATATCAGTTAGGACATTCTATTTTGATTCAAAGGGAGCAGGGAGCAGGGAGCAGGGAGTAGGGAACAAGGAACTGTCCTAATCATAGTGGCGACGGCTATAACATAGAAAAAAAGAAACGATTGGTTAAAACCAATCAATCGGTTTCACCCCGCAGTTAAAACACGGGGGTTCTCACCTTCAATAAAATTTTAGATAGGGTGCAATGGAAAATACTCAAAACTCTCCCCTACTACCGGACATGAACTCAGTTTGGCAGCTAACCCTTAACTGGCAACCAACTAAAGAACAGAATGATTTGTTTGAACGTCTTTATGAAGGAATATTATCAGGGAATCGCCAATTTAATTTAACTCGCATCGCAGCACCAGAAGAGTTTTGGGAAAAACACTTGTGGGATTCCCTGCGGGGAGTAGTGCCGCTATTGCCATCTGTGAATTCAGCGCCGAGAGTTATTGATATTGGTACTGGTGCAGGATTTCCTGGACTGCCAGTAGCGATCGCTATTCCCCAGAGTTATATTACTTTACTCGATTCCACGCGAAAAAAAATTAACTTTCTTCAAACTTTAATTGAGGAGTTGGGCATTGATAACACCAAAGCTATTGTTGGTAGAGCAGAAGCAATTGGGCAACAACCCCAGCACCGGTATACTTACGACATCGCTCTAGTTCGTGCCGTAGGTTCAGCATCAGTTTGTGCAGAATATGCACTACCACTGCTGAAAACTGGCGGTTTAGCCGTTATTTACCGAGGCTATTGGAGTGAGGAGGAAAAAGATTCTCTCACCGGAGCAGTTGAGCAATTAGGAGGGGTAATTGAATCTGTTGAAAAATTCACTACGCCCCTAAGTAATAGCATTCGCCATTGCCTGTATTTGCGCCTCATGTCACCCACACCGGCAAAATTTCCTCGCGCTGTAGGTGTGCCTGCCAAACAACCACTTTAGTTATATTAATTACCTAAACTTTTACTACAAATACGTTTGAAGTAAGATGTCATTTTACCAAGAAGTAAAGAATTGGCGAAGTTCAACTGTGTGGTTAGAAAACCAAGAGTACGCCTGTCTTTTGAGTCGTGGTGTTGCTGCTGAAACTCTAGTAATAATGGTTCTAGCGCTTCTGCTAGTTCTTCAACTTTGAACATTCCCAAAGCCCCTTGAGAATCAAACCTCAAGCCAAAGGTCATTGCCGATAATTTTTCTTCTATTAAAGCGGCAGGAGGAGATTGTCGTTGGTAAATTTCAAGTATCTTGAAATAAATTTTATAGCTACATTGAGTTAATTCTTTTGCCTCCAATAAGTCCACAATATTGGGAATATAACTGTAGAGGCAAATAGCTTTTATCCCAGCTAATTCGCATCTGAGGTTGATGATATTTTGGCGCAATTTACTAGCAGTTAAAGCACGACCTGTTGGTGAAGAAGCTCTCAACAACTCAGCACATATCATAGGATCTCGAAGTGAATATTTTAAGAACAATTCAGGAGAGTAGCGTTGCTCCCAAAGCTTAACTATGCGCTCCACTGATGGAGTTTTAAGGAGTTGAATGGTTTTTAACACTATGGTTTGTGTGAAAATTATTGAAGATTTTACCTAGGTTCACTTACAGTTGATAGCACTGTTGTGTACTAGTAATAAATGCGTTGTGGAGATGCACTTTTAACAGAGGTGGAAAGTGTCAATGAGTAATTAGCTCTAATCCCTATATATACAAGGCTAGAGAGGAAAGTCAAGCACCGATTATTTCAGAATTTATAGTTTATAGCTCACCAGTTTATAACCATGAACTATGAAAGACAAATTACTCTCCCTGGAGTAGGTTAGGGTTTCCTTTAATACTCTGACTGCGTAATAATTAGGTAAACTAATTAGTATCATTATAAGCTTACAAATAGCTAATAATGTTAACAGAAAGCTATCCTAAAAAATTTACATTAATCCCAACTTGGTTGAGAAGATTTTATATATCTAGAACAACAGAAATTTTTCAAAAAACTTGTCTCTTATTTTGAAAACTAAATTAGTAAAACCCAAACATACGACTTTTTTTTAAATACATTTAATTAATAGCAATTAACACCTAACTTCTTGGCTCAAGTAATAATTTGATAGCAAAACAGTAAAGTACAAATTCAAAAAAATGAAAATCAATAAGAAATATGCTAAAAGAGTATCAAGACTGCGATAAACGTTTTACCACTTTCCCAGCTAATAGCTGATGAGCATCTTCGAGTAAAGAGGGGATTTGTTCAGCAAAGAGGCTCTCCCGTAGACATTGCCGCAAGTCCAATTCCCTAACTCCTTCTGCATTATTCCCAGGGAACCAATGACCAGCATTACCCAAGAGGTTGTAGCGCATTTTGGCGTATTCAAACATATCATAAGCGATCGCCAAATTTCTCAGCCACAAAATCACTGGGATATTAATGCCTCCGGGAGTATTGTCATAGGTAGGCAAACCAAGGTGCCAGCTACGAACCCAGTCTTCTCCTAACCGCGCTATGGCTTCTTGTTGTAGTCTGTTGAGAATCGGCGGTAAAATCTCCCAAGCCTGCTCCAAAATTTCTACAGCCTTGAGATGTTCGTCAAAGTCCGATGGTTGAGAAGCACCTAAACTGAGGGTATGCACCTGAGGATGACTCAAACAGAATAAATCATTAAACACCATTGGGCTCAGAGGAGCACATAATTCTACTAATCTTGGTGGTGGTTGATATAGCTTCCCTCCTTTATCTGAAGGACTAATAATAAAAATACCCATATCGTGACGCCTTGCAGCAGCGATCGCAGACCAGTTAAATTGGTTAATGTAATACCAGTGCAGATTAACGTAGTCAAACTGGTTGGTTTCAATGGTCTTAACAATCACGTCTGTGGGGCCATGAGTAGAAAAACCAATAAACCTTACCTTGCCCTGTGCTTGCAGCTGCCGCGCCACTTCCAGGCAGCCACCAGGGCGAATGCTATGGTGTAACAGTTCAGAATTATTAATTCCGTGTAATCCTAGTAGATCAACATACTCCAGCTTCAAGAAAGCTACTCTCAGTAAACACTACTAAAAGATAAGGCGGCTGAGATGGTAGCTCAATATAAGCTGCTTCGTGCCGAATTTGGGGAGTCCAAGCAGCTTGTGACCACAATTGAGCATCTTGGGGAAGGGCAGCACCTAGGAAACCTGCTAACTGATTTTCTTGAGCATTAATCGAATCAGTAGGGTTGAGACTGCGCTTGATTAGATTCATCATTCCTTGCGATCGCACTGATGAAACAGCTACTCCCCCCACAATACTATGCAATAATCTTGCTGTGGCATCAGTTGTTAGCATATTACGGTTTTCCATCAACTCCCCCATAAAAGCCCTCTCCCGACCATAAGGACCATCTTTCCAGGTTTTTTGATTGACATTGATCGATTCTAGTTCTGACCAACCTAGGGACTGGAAGTAGCGATTAACAATCTGGCGCTGGAACTTCCAAGTTTCAAAGGGTCCTGGTGGTAACTCTGAGCCGCTAGTGGTGCCACTCAAAATGTCTATAATCAGGCTTGTGGCGTCATCGCTGGAGTTGACAATCATATTCCGCATTGCTCTTTCCAACTCAGTTGAGGGAGCAATCATGTCATTTTCTAGCCACTCCTGAACAGCAACTAAGTAAAAAAGTTTGACTATGTTGGCTGGATAAATCCGCTCAAGAGAACGATAGCTAAAGCCTCGGACTTGATATTTCCAAAATTCCTCAGCTGATAATGCCCCGCCCGTATTCACAGGTACAGGTGGATCATAAACTATCCAGGTAAGGGCAATTTGATTGCGAGCTAAATTTGGAAACTCTGTCCAGGTTGCTTCCAAGATTTGGGTTCCAATTTTTTCTAATTGTTCGTCTTTGCGAAAAAATGTCATAGGTAGGTCAACTTCTCCAGTTAAATCCTCAGCGCCAACGATATTTTAAAGAATTCATGAATACTTTATTTCCTTCTGTAAACGATCAACAAACCTCTGCCCTAATCTCAGCCAGTCCCGAAGTATCAGTAGTAGTACCCATCTACAACGAAGTGGAAAGCTTGCCCAAATTGATTGAGGAGATTACTACCACTATCAACAACACAGGTCACAGCTACGAAATAATTTGCGTAGATGATGGCTCTAAAGACGGTTCAGCTCAACTACTCAGAGAACAAGTTCTCACCCATCCTCATCTCAAAGCAGTGCTTTTGCGCCGTAACTATGGTCAAACCGCCGCAATGGCAGCGGGGTTTAATTACGCTAAAGGTAAAGTGATCGTAACTTTAGATGCGGATCTACAAAACCCACCGTCGGAAATTCCCAAAGTGCTTAACAAGCTATCTGAAGGCGAAGGCTATGACCTAGTCAGCGGCTGGCGTAAAAACCGACAGGATGCCAAAATAAGTCGCCTGCTGCCTTCTAAAATTGCTAATTGGCTAATTAGTCGCATCACTGAGGTGAAACTACATGACTATGGCTGTTCTCTGAAAGCTTATCGTTCAGAGTTAGTCGCCGATATGAATCTCTACGGCGAGTTACATCGATTTTTGCCTGCCTTAGCATATATTGAAGGGGCAAGAATTACTGAGGTAGCAGTGGGTCATAAAGCCCGGGAGCATGGTAACAGCAAATATGGGATCGGGCGTACCTTCCGAGTTTTATTAGATTTATTAACCATCTTTTTTATAAAAAAATTTCTGACGCGACCAATGCATGTGTTTGGGTTGTTAGGAATTATTTCCTTCATGGCAGGAAGTATATTAGGAATCTATCTCACTTTTCTCAAATTTGCCCTGAGTGAAAACATCGGTGATCGTCCCTTACTGATCTTGGTAGTAGTCTTGCTTTTAACAGGTGTACAGCTGTTTTGTTTTGGTCTGTTAGGAGAACTGATCATGCGAACTTATCATGAATCTCAGGATAAACCAATCTACAGGGTCAGGGAAGTTGTGGGAAAAGACTCCAAGGATATTAAAAATTAGGGGTGATAATTACCCATTGTGAGTTTGTGAAAATTTTTGAATTTTGCAAGTTCCATGCAAAAGATACTGATTTTACTAATGAGGCGGTCTCTGCCTCTGAGTGTTAATCTTGTTGCAGAAGTAATAATCGCCTGCTTTCTGGTAGAGACTAGTTCATTTTAGCAAGAAGGGCTAATTGCATCCCCTAATATAGATATTTTTTCAATTTCATTGTTATTGGAAAAGTGATCATTTTTTCCTATACCATGAGGCTACTGCATGCAACTACAAAACAAAAATTATTTGCCCAAAATTAAATTCATAAAATCTTCAAAATACTATGAAGTTTTAGTATTATAATCCAAACCTTTATAAGGAGGTGTTAATTTTAATAGTGACAAATGTTAAAAGCAGTAAATTCTGACACCTCTAATCTGGTAATGATTTAGTCTAAACTCCAGTCTCATACCAAGGCATTAAATAATTTGAATCAGTAACTCAATCAGATGCTCATTAAGCTCTTGGCTAAGCTGGATTTTGAGGCTATCCTTATGTAGAATACATAAAATCAATTTCTTGGCAAGACTATATTCAGTATGAATCATCCTATAAATTGCAGCTCTATAAATCGGAAGAGTGCATTACGAAACACTACAATTTACTCTATTTACAAAATAATTCAGAGGTATTTATGAACCAAGCTTATTCTGACTGTAATAATCAAAGCCAGAGCCTTCACCCTCTTCTGGGTCAGCGCCTTGAGTCAGCTATTAATGAAGTTAAGTTTGAATCCCAAATCAGGGCTGAATTCCCAGCCTTTCTACAGCATCACTGCGTATACGACCGAGCAATTTTACCTGCGACTGCTTATATAGAGATGGCATTAGCTGCGGTAAATTCCTTGTCTAAATCCGAGAGTTGGGTTGTAGAGAACTTCATTATCCAAGAAGCTCTAATCTTATCAGAGAATAAAAGTAAAACTATCCAAACCATTTTAACAGCTGAAGGAAATCAAGCCTATTCTTTCAGAATTTTGAAACTTACAAAAGGTCAAGCTCACGAAGAGTCATCTCACAATATCCATGCATCTGGAAAGCTTCTGCTCAAAGAATTAGACTTGGAAACTCCTCAGACAGACTTGAGCGTTTTGCAAGCACGGTGTCAAGAGATATCTGTTGCTGCCTATTACCAAGAGTGTACAGAGCGAGGTATCGACTATGGTTCCAACTTTCAAGTCATTGAACAACTATGGAGGCAAGAAGGAGAGGCCCTAGGTCAAATTCAGCTGCCGTCGGCTTTAATTCCAGAGGCCCGGGATTACAATGTGCATCCAGTGTTACTCGATAGCTGCTTGCAAGTTTTATGGGCTGCCTTACCGAATTCCCTTAAACAACAGACTTATCTACCAGTGAGTCTGGAGCGCTTGAAAGTCTACCGTCATCCTGGCAATCGCCTCTGGAGCTATGCCAAATTGAGTCCTGCCCAAGACTCAAGTGAGCAAACACTTAGCGCCAATCTATCCCTATTTGATGAAAGTGGGGCTTTAGTCATTGAAATAGAGGGGATATTCATTGGACGAGCCTCTCGTGAAGCGATGTTGCGTCACTTTCAAAAAAAGCAAAGGATTGCCCTAACTGCTACATTTACAGCAGAACCAGTTGAGGATTCTCTCGCCTTTTGGAGTAAACAACTCAATATTCCCTTCAAAACTGAGTTTGCTGCCTATAATCAAGTATTCCAAGAACTTCTCAATCCCAACAGCCTTCTTGGTAGTAATCAAGATGGGGTAAATGTGGTTCTGCTACGATTGCAAGATTGGGAGCAAAGCGACAATCGCCTACAACTGGCAATTGATTCCTCTCAAAAGGAACAGGTTCTGGCCAATCAGCTTCGCTATACCTTGCCCAACCGTCTAGAAATCGCGCACCTTAATCAATATGAAACTGAGTATCTCTACCAGGAACTTTTTGTTGATCAGGTTTATATGAGGCATGGGATTATCCTCAATGATGATGCCTGTGTGGTTGATGTCGGGGCTAATATTGGTCTGTTTACCCTATTTGTACAACAAAAATGCCCGAATGCAACTGTTTATTCCTTTGAACCAGCACCCCATGCTTTTAAGAAGCTAGAAAGCAACGCCAGGCTCTACTGCAAAAACGCCAACCTTTTCAACTGCGGACTATCTTCGGAAAATAAGGAGGAAACATTTACCTTCTATCCCAACTCATCAGTTTTCTCAGGCTTCCATGCCGATAATGATCAAGACGAAAAGGCAGTCCGAGCTGTTATCCTCAACATGCTACAGCAAATTAATGTGGCTCAGGGAGAACACTTAGATGCAATCGCTGACGAATTCATGGCTGGTAGGCTTGATCGAGAAACCTTTGAGGCCCAACTGCGAACTCTCTCGAGTGTGATTAAAGAGCATAATATCGAACGGATTGATTTACTCAAACTCGATGCAGAGAAAAGTGAGTTGCCAGTTCTCCAAGGGATTGAAGACCAGCATTGGGAAATCATTCAACAAATGGTAGTGGAAGTGCATGACCAAGAAGGAAGTGTAATCACAGAAGTTAAACGCTTACTTCAAGAAAAAGGTTTTGAACTCCATATTGAAGAAGAGACTCTGCTTCATGGTTCAGGTCTCTACAATATCTATGCTCGTCGCCCTTGGCAAGCAAATACATCATCGGCAAAACCTGTAGTCAATACTGCCAAGATCGAGCAGAATGTCAAAGACCTTGGGAATGCCCTCAGAAGCGCAACTTCCCGCTTGGCCACTCCCCATCTAGTTTGCCTTTGTCCCGCCTCGCCTAAAGCCCTCGCTGACTCAGAGCGTAGCAGTCTCTACCAGCAGATGGAAGAGCTTTTAGCCTCCTACCTTGATGGCGTCAGTGGTATGTACTTGCTCAAAAGCTCTCAATTGAGTGCAAGTTACCCTGTTTCAACATACTATGACCCTCATGGAGACGAGTTCGGTCATGTCCCCTATACACCAGCTTTCTACACTGCTCTCGGAACTGCGATCGCACGCAAAATCCATGCTATTAAGAGCGCTCCCTACAAAGTGATTGTACTCGACTGCGATCAAACACTTTGGAAAGGAGTCTGCGGAGAGGACGGAGCTGATGGCATTGAAATCGACCCTCCTCGCAAGGCACTGCAAGAATTCATGGTGGCGCAGCATGATGCTGGGATGTTGATCTGTTTATGCAGCAAGAATAATCCAGAGGATGTCTGGGCAGTATTTGAGCAGCGTTCGGAGATGCCTCTCAAACGTGATCAGATCGTACAGGCGCGAATTAACTGGCAACCTAAGTCAGAGAATATCAAATCCCTAGCCCAAGAGCTTAATTTGGGACTCGATAGCTTTATCTTTGTCGATGATAATCCCGTTGAATGTGCAGAGGTTCAAGCCAACTGTCCGGCAGTACTGACCCTTGAGCTACCCTCCGAGCCAAATCAGATACCCCAATTTCTCAAACATGTCTGGGCTTTTGATCGCTTGAATAGCACTGAGGAAGATAAACAGCGAACTGCTCTCTATCAACAAAACATTGAGCGCGAGAGTTTCCGCCAAGAGGCGCTAACCTTCAAAGATTTCTTGACGGGTCTTGGCTTGGAGGTTAAGATAGCGCCGATGGCAGCGCATACACTGGCGAGGGTTTCGCAATTAACACAGCGAACCAACCAGTTCAACTTGACAACAATCAGGCGCTCTGAAAGCGAGATTCAACAGCTTTGTGAATCCGGTAAATTAGAGTGTCTTACTGTTGAGGTGAGCGATCGCTTTGGAGATTACGGCTTAGTGGGTGTACTCCTGTTTAAGACAGTAGCCGATGGTATCAAAATTGATTCCTTCCTATTAAGCTGTCGGGCTCTAGGCAGAGGTGTTGAGCATCAGATGCTTGCCAAATTGGGAGCAATTGCCAAAGAGCGTGGACTCAGTTGGATCGATGTTTCCTATATCCCTACTCAGAAGAATCAACCAGCACTTGATTTTCTTGATGCTGTGGGTGTTTCTTGCAAGCAGCAACTAGCTGAGGGCTGGCTGTTTAAGTTCCAGGCGTTGTTGGCCGCGGAGCTAACCTATAGCCCAGAGGTTGTCGAATTGGTTAATAATTCACCGTCAACTCTCAACACTAAGCACTCAGTAGTTAATAACCAGATACAAACTCTAGCGATTCAAAAGATTACCAAAGAGTTGTGGGATCCCGAACAGATTCTCAAACTGATTGAATCCCTAAAGCATCGGGTTCGGCCCCCAGAACTAGAGTCAAAGTTTGTGGCTGCCAGTAACCAAGTTGAAGAAATGCTGGTGAAGATTTGGTCGGAAGTACTAAGTATTGAGCAGGTGGGCATCCACGACAACTTCTTCGAGTTGGGGGGAACTTCGCTCTTAATGGTTCAGGTTTTCAGCAAACTGCAAGAAATTGATAGCAGTATTTCCCTGGTGGACTTGTATAAGTATCCTACTATCAATGCTCAAGCAAACTATTTAAGGCAGAAATCCAACAGCCACCGACAGGAGCAAGAGACTTTTCAAGAGGTTGATGAGCGTGTTCGTCGAAAACAAAACGCCAGGAAAGAACGCAAGCAAAAGAGGGAGGTAAGAAAAAATGGATAACTACCCAACGCCCGATTCCTTGGAAGGCATTGCAATTATCGGCATGGATGGTCGTTTTCCAGGAGCCAAGACAGTTGATAAGTTCTGGCAGAATCTGCGCGATGGCATAGAGTCCATTTCCTTCTTTACCGATAAAGAATTAGCAGCAGTAGGCATAGACCCCGAGACCCTGAGTGATCCTAACTATGTCAAGGCTGGCTCTGTGCTCTCGGACATCGAGATGTTTGACGCTTCCTTCTTCGGCTTTTCCCCCCGAGAAGCTAAAGCGATGGATCCGCAGCATCGGCTATTACTCGAATGTGCTTGGGGAGCTATGGAGAATGCTGGCTACAACTCTCAAACCTACGATGGCAAAATTGGTGTTTACACCGGTACCAGCCTCAGCACTTACTTGCATTATAACCTGCTGCCCAATCGCGATTTCCTCAAACTTGCAGGTGATTTGCAAATTGAAATTGGTAATGATAAAGACTTTGTACCCACACGCATCTCCTACAAGATGAACTTAAAGGGGCCTTCCGTCTGCATCAATACTGCCTGCTCTACCTCTTTAGTAGCTGTTCATATGGCGTGCCAAGGTTTGCTTGATCAAGAGTGCGATATGGCATTAGCTGGTGGAGTGACAATCCAAGTCCCGCACAAACAAGGTTATTTCTATCAAGAGGATGGAATTGCTTCTCCTGATGGACACTGCCGCTCTTTTGATGCTAAAGCTCAGGGCACTATTTTCGGCAGTGGAGCAGGGATTGTGCTACTCAAGCGCCTAGAGGATGCCCTAGAGGATCGCGACCACATTTATGCAGTAATTAGGGGTTCAGCGATCAATAACGATGGCTCATTAAAAGTGGGTTATACAGCACCTAGCATAGATGGTCAAGCAGAAGCGATCGCTGAAGCCCAGGCGCTTGCCGAGGTCGATCCTGAGACGATTTCCTATATTGAGGCCCACGGAACTGCCACAGGCATGGGAGACCCAATTGAAATCGCTGCCCTTACCCAGGTATTTCGTGCCAGTACTGACAAAAAGGGCTTCTGCGCGATCGGTTCTGCTAAAAGTAACCTAGGACACCTGAATCGAGCCGCTGGTGTTGTGGGTTTGATCAAGACAGCCCTAGCACTCAAACACAAGCTGATTCCACCCAGTTTACATTTCGAGCAGCCCAATCCTCAGATTGACTTCGCTAATAGTCCCTTTTACGTCAACACCAAACTGCAACCGTGGCAAACCAACGGCACTCCCCGCCGAGCTGGAGTCAGTTCCTTTGGCATCGGGGGAACCAATGCCCATGCTGTTCTTGAAGAAGCTCCAACCCCAGTTAACTCTGGAACCTCAAGAACTTGGCAGTTACTGCTGCTTTCGGCGAAAACAGATGCAGCTCTCAAAGCTGCAAGTCAAAATTTGGCTCGACATCTCCAGCAGAATTCTCAGTTGAATCTGGCCGATGTCGCCTATACTCTGCAAGTGGGTCGTCAGGTCTTCCAACATCGACGGATGCTGATTTGCCAAAATCGGGAGCAGGCGGTTTCTGCTCTAGAAACACCGGATCCGCAATCGGTTTTGAACCACTCTCAACAAGTCAAGAATCGGTCTGTTGCCTTCATGTTCTCAGGACAGGGTGCACAGTATGTGAATATGGCGCTGGAACTCTACCAGATTGAGCCGATATTTCGTCAACAGGTAGATATCTGCTCAGAACTTCTCAAACCTCACCTCAAACTTGACTTGCGCAATCTGCTCTATCCCAGTCCACAAGAAGCTAATCAGGCAACGCATCAACTTAAACAGACTGCTATTACCCAAGCTGCACTCTTTGTAATCGAGTATGCCTTAGCCCGTTTGTGGATGAGCTGGGGATGCAAACCACAAGCGATGATTGGTCACAGTATTGGTGAGTATGTCGCCGGTTGTCTAGCAGGGGTGTTCTCCTTAGAAGATGCCTTGATGCTAGTAGCTGCACGGGGACAGATGATGCAGAAACTTCCAGGTGGCTCACTGCTTGCAGTTTTCCTTCCGGAGCAGGAAGTGCGCCCGCTTCTGGGTGAAAAACTCTCCCTGGCAGCAATCAATGCACCATCAGTCTGCGCAGTTTCCGGTCCCAAGGATGCTATAGAGACTTTAGAAAAGCAACTCCTTGAACAGGGTATAGACTGTCGCCATCTGCATACTTCCCACGCTTTCCATTCGCAGATGATGGATCCTATCTTGGGAGAATTTAGTTCCCTTTTTAGTAAAATCAATCTCAATCCCCCTCAAATTCCTTATATTTCTAATGTCACTGGGACATGGATCACAGCGACAGAAGCAACAGCTCCGAGCTATTGGGCGAAGCATCTGCGCCAAACAGTCCACTTTAGTGAGGGGGTGCTAGAACTATTGCAAGACCCAGATCGAATTCTATTGGAAGTTGGACCGGGACGGACTTTGAAATCATTAGCTATGCAGCATCCGGATGCAGAGGGGCGGTTTGTCTTGTCTTCAGTGCGCCATCCCAAAGAGCAAAGCTCAGATCTTGCATTTTTGCTCAATACCTTGGGTCAGCTGTGGCTTAAAGGTATCGAAGTTGATTGGCCCGGATTCTATGCCCATGAGCAGCGCAATCGCCTTCCTTTGCCAACCTATCCCTTTGAGCGACAGCGCTATTGGGTAGAGCCTGAATCTATTCAAGCATCCCTCAGCGAAGAAAATGTCGAGAATCTAATTTCTAGACTACTGGCTCCAGGAAATGCCAAACTCTCAACTCAACCAATAGATCAAGCTGGAAGATTCTCACAGCAATTAGCGCAGCTACTAGAGCGGGCAAACAAATTCTCAGAAGATGAGATGAAATTACTGCCTAAGTTACTGGAAGTATTAGCTGAGCAACATAAACAGCAAAATACCTCCAGCAAAGACTGGCTTTACCAGATACAGTGGCAGCTCAAACCTAATCAGGCGAAATCATCGGCAGGAAACCAAACTTCTGAACCTGGCAGCTGGCTAATTTTTGCTGACCAAGGGGGTATGGGACAAGCCCTGGCAAAATTGTTAACAGAACGCTCTCAAAACTGCATTCTAGTTTATAGCGCTACAGAGTATCAAGCTTCAGAAACCGGAACTTGGAGTCTTAACCCGAGCAAACCAGCGCACTTTGAGCGGCTGTTCCAAGAAGCTTTGGGGATGACAAAGCTAACTCTTAAGGGAGTAATACACCTGTGGAGTTTAGAGGCAGAACTCTCAGAGGAGTTGACAATCTCATCCCTTGAAAAAGCTCAGACTCTCAGTTGTGGTAGTGTATTGCATCTGGTGCAAATGCTTGTCAAATACAATGGCTCAGCATCACCTCGGTTATGGCTGGTGAGTAAGGGAGCAGTGCCAGTTGCAAGCAACACTGCTTCAGTGGCTGTTGCTCAGGCTCCTTTGTGGGGACTAGGTAAGGTGGTTGCATTAGAACACCCGGAACTCTGGGGAGGAATGCTTGACTTAGCACCTGATGCTTCCTTGGATGAGGCAGCAACCATATTAGCAGAGATTTGGAACTCAGATGGGGAAGACCATTTAGCCTTTCGAGATGGACAGCGCTATGTTTGCCGCTTGCTGCCTTACCATCAACCAGTAAAACCTCAACAGCCACAATTTCATGCTGATGGCAGTTACCTGATTACCGGTGGTTTAGGAGCATTAGGACTCAAGGTTGCTCATTTCATGGTAGAACAAGGGGCACGGAACTTAGTCTTAGTGGGGCGTAGTGAGGCTTCGGCACTGGCTCAGGAAGCCCTAAACCAGATTAAGCAGCAAGGCGCTAGGGTTCTAGCGGCTCAAGCCGATGTCTCCAATCAAGAGCAGATGGCTAAGGTGTTGGAGCAGGTTAAAGGATCTATGCCCCAACTGCGGGGAATAATACATGCTGCTGGTGTTCTAGATGACAGGCTACTGTTGGAACAAAATTCAGAAAGTTTTACCAAGGTGATGGAACCGAAGGTACGGGGAGCTTGGAATTTACACACGTTGACCCAAGATCTGCAGTTGGATTTCTTTGTCTGTTTCTCCTCAACTGCCTCGTTACTAGGCTCATTGGGGCAAGGAAATTATTCAGCTGCCAACGCCTTCATGGATACCCTAGCACATCATCGTCAGGCACTGGGACTTTCTGGCTTGAGCATTAACTGGGGACCATGGGCAGAGGTAGGAATGGCAGCAAATTTGAAGCATCGTGATCGTCGTCGTTTAGCCTCCTTAGGGATTGATTCGATGGCACCAGAAATTGGGGTGCAGTTGTTAAGAGACTTACTTAGCCAAAATCTGGCTCAGGTGGGAGTACTATCGATCGACTGGTCGAAGTTTATGCAGCACTTTCCTTCTGGAGGTTCCCCGACTTTACTCTCTGAGTTTGATCAGCAGAAACGACAAGTGAGTAGTAGGCAGTTGTCAGCCACAGATTTGCTCGAAGCCACTGCCGATGATCGCAAATCACTTTTGATTACCTATCTTAAAGAGCAGGTTGCTAAAACCCTAGGTCTTAATGCATCCCAACTAGACGTAAACCAACCCTTGAACAATATGGGGCTAGATTCCCTGATGGCTATCGAACTCAGGAAATGGATAACAATCCATTTGAATGTAGACGTGCCAACAGTGAAATTCATGGAAGGTCTTAGTGTTACTAATCTAGCGATGCAGGTGAGTGAGCAACTGACACCAGCACAATTAACCCCATCTACCTCTGCTACTACAGCCGCTACAGGTGACCCAAAAATGACCCAGATTGAGATCAATAAAAAAGCCCAACAATCGAATGCTGAAAAAATGTTGGCTAATCTCGACCAACTTACAGATGAAGAAGTCGACGCATTATTAAGCTCTATGTCGTCTTCACAAAACATTTAACGAAGGACTGTTTAAGAGCATCTTTATAGTTATGAATGAAATTTCTAGCTCCCAAATTAACCTTTCGCCGGAGGAAAAGCGTCTACTTCTGGCAAAGCTACTACGGGAAAAAGCGAGCGGGGAAAAATCTGTATATCCATTATCATATGGTCAGCAAGCTCTATGGTTTTTATACCAGAGTGCTAAATTAAGTAAAGCTTACAATGTTGCCTTCCCAGCACGTATCTGCTCAAAGGTAGATGTTTCAGCTTTGCGACAAGCATTTCAGGGACTAGTTAATCGTTATGCAACCTTACGTACCACATTCAAGGTACAAAACGGTAAATCTGTTCAAGAGGTTCAAGGGTATCAGGAAGTTTACTTCGAGCAGATAGATGCCTCAACCTTGACCTGGGAACAGCTGAAGGAGAAGGTAGTTAAAACATACGAACATCCTTTTGATCTTCAACGAGGACCTGTATTCAAAGTGCATCTGTTTACTAGCTCTCAACAAGACCACATACTTTTGCTGACCCTACACCATATTGTCTACGATGCCCGTTCTATGGGGACACTGTTGGATGATGCACAGGTGTTGTACTCAGATGCAAAAGCTGGCAGAGTAGCTTCTTTGCCTCCGTTGAAGAGTCAATATGCAGACTACGTGCAGTGGCAGACTCAAATGCTTGCAGGTTCCAAAGGGGAGCAACTTTGGAATTACTGGCGACAACAACTAGCTGGTGAGTTACCGGTACTCAACCTGCCTACTGACCGACCTCGACCGCCCTTGCAGAGCTATCAGGGAGCTTCCTATACTTTGAAGCTTACTGAGACATTGACCAAACAGCTAAGGAAACTGTTGCAGACTCAAGGAGTTACACTTTACACCTTGCTCTTAGCAGCCTTTCAGGTTCTACTTTACCGCTATACAGGTCAGGAAGATATATTAGTGGGTTCTCCCACTGGAGGTCGCTCTCAGGCAGAATTTGATGAAATTGTGGGATACTTCGTTAACCCAGTTGTTTTGCGAGCGTCCTTTTCAGGAAATCCTACTTTTAAATCATTTCTCTCTCAAGTGCGGCGCACGGTCTTGGATGCGATCAACTATCAAGATTATCCTTTCTCTTTACTTGTGGAACAATTGCAACCGAACCGGGATCCCAGCCGTTCACCCCTGTTCCAAGTACTATTTAACTTCCTGAATCCGCAGCGCCTGGGAGAAGTTCCTGGTCTATTAGTACCTAGCGAAACACCACTCCAGGCAAGTTGGGGACAATTAGAATTGGAGTCTTTTGAACTGGAGCAGCAAGAAGGTCAGTTTGATTTAACCTTGGAAACAGTAGAAGGGAAGGATGCGCTTTTTGGGGTTTTCAAATACAATACAGATTTGTTTGATGCGGTGACGATTAACCGGATGGCAGGGCATTTCCAAACCTTGTTAGAAGGAATTGTCAAGGATCCAGAGGAGCAAGTTTCAAAACTACCACTGCTAACTGAAGCTGAACAGCATCAGTTGTTGGTGGAATGGAATAACACCCAAACAGAATATTCCCAGGACAAGTGTATCCATCAGTTGTTTGAAGCTCAGGTAGAGCGAACACCAGATGCGATCGCTGTAGTATTTGAAGATCAGCACTTAACCTATCGAGAGTTGAATACTCGTGCCAATCAACTGGCGCATTACCTGCAAGCAATGGGAGTAGGACCAGAAGTTCTAGTAGGCATCTGTGTAGAGCGTTCCTTAGAAATGGTGGTGGGACTTTTGGGAATCCTCAAAGCGGGTGGTGCTTATGTGCCACTAGACCCAGCCTATCCCCAAGAACGATTAGCTTGGATGATTGAAGATTCCAAATTGTCAGTGCTTTTGACTCAACAAGACCAATTCCTGAGGCTGCCAGACAATTGTGCAAAAGTCTTATGTCTTGATAGCGATTGGGGGAAAATTGCCCAACACAGTGAGAATAACCCAGATAGTAAAGTCGCATCAGATAACTTAGCATATATCATTTACACCTCTGGCTCAACGGGTAAGCCCAAAGGAGTGCAAATTATCCATCGAGCGGTTGTCAATTTTCTAAAGTTCATGAGCCAAGCTCCTGGATTAACTTCTCAAGATGTCCTGCTTGCCGTCACTACTATCTCCTTCGACATTGCTGTATTAGAACTATACTTACCGATAACAGTAGGAGCTAAGGTCCTATTGGCGAGGCGAGAAGTTGCTTTGGATGCGACCAAGTTGATACAAGTTCTAGAGCAATCTGGTACAACCATTATGCAAGCAACACCTGCCACTTGGCGAATGCTATTAACAGCAGGCTGGCAGGGTTCTTCCACACTCAAAATTCTCTGTGGCGGAGAAGCATTGTCCCTAAATCTAGCCAATCAACTTCTAGACAGGAGTACCAGTGTTTGGAATATGTACGGTCCTACTGAGACTACTATCTGGTCAGCAGTTTATCGAGTAGAGCCTGGAAACACTCTTATCCCCATTGGGCAGCCCATTGCCAATACCCAGATCTATATAGTAGATCCTGGGCTGTACCAGAAATATGACTCACTTCAACTAGTTCCAGTGGGACAGCCGGGAGAGTTACTAATTGGTGGAGTAGGTCTAGCACGAGGTTATCTCAACCGACATGAACTTACTGATCAAAAATTTGTTCTTAACCCCTTTAGCGACGAGCCTGGAGCCCGTCTCTATCGAACTGGAGACTTAGCACGTTACCTGCCAGACGGCAACATTGAATGTCTAGGTCGCATCGATCATCAAGTGAAGATTAATGGTTTTCGCATTGAGTTGGGAGAGATTGAAACTTTACTAAGTCAACATCCTAAAGTCAAAGAAGCTGTGGTCATGATTCGTGAGGATATACCTGGAGACAAGCGCTTAGCAGCTTATGTAGTTTGTGATCAGGAACCACCCCCTACAACCAGCGAACTGCGCCGCTTCCTCAAAGATAAACTGCCCAACTATATGATACCGTCAGCCTTTATGTTCTTGGAGGCTATGCCTCTGACCCCTAACGGCAAAGTAAACCGCCGAGGGCTACCTGCTCCAGAAGGTCTTCGCCCAGAGCTGGAAACGACTTATGCAATGCCTCAAACTGAGGTTGAGCAACGTCTAGCTGAGGCTTGGCAGCAGACGCTTCAACTAGAGAAGGTGGGTATTCATGACAATTTCTTTGAGCTAGGGGGTAATTCATTACTCATGATGCAGATTCATAGCAAATTATCAACAATTATTGGACAAGAGTTATCAATTGTTGAGATGTTTCAATACCCAACTATCCACTCTTTGAGAGAATACTTAAGTCAACAACAAAATGGACAGCTTTCTTCTCAACCTAGTGATGACCGTGGTCAGAAGCGAAGAAATCGTCTACTTGCAAGAAAGCGCCAAAGCTAATTAAAACTACAGAATTTCCGAAGCATTGAACTTAAAAAAACACAATCTTGAATCTATATCAACAAGCAACTATTTACAAATAAAAAATCAGGCATTATATAGATATTTTTAAGTTCAATAATTACGAGTATTTGATTTAAAGAAGTGAGATTATTCAGATGAATGAACCAGATTTATCCAATTATATTAATGAGTTAGATATTGCCATCATCGGCATGTCCTGCCGCGTACCAGGAGCAAAAGATATCAATACTTTCTGGCAGAATCTGCTAAATGGTGTGGAATCTATTTCCTTTTTCTCTGACTCTGAATTAGAGTCTGTAGGTATAGACCGCGCCTTATTGAATAACCCTAATTACGTCAAAGCATTTGGCAAACTCTCAGATATTGAGCTGTTTGACGCTTCCTTTTTCGGCTTCAGTGCCAAAGAAGCTCAAATCATGGATCCACAACACCGTCTTTTTCTAGAGTGTGCCTGGGAAGCTATAGAACGTGCTGGTTACGATCCAGAAAGATACGAAGGTTCAATTGGTGTTTATGCAGGTGCAGGCATGAACACTTATGTACTCAATAACTTAGCTCAACAGCTTGACCTCTCAGAACCAGCAGCAAATTATCAGGTGATGGTGGGCAATGATAAAGATTATCTACCCACACGAATTTCTTATAAATTAAATCTCACTGGACCAAGTATTAATATTCAAACTGCCTGTTCCACTTCACTAGTTGCCGTCCATTTAGCTTGCCAAAGTTTGCTCAATAACGAATGCGATATGACTTTGGCTGGTGGAGTTTCAGTACTCCTTCCCAACCAAGCTGGCTATTTATATCAAGAGGGCATGATTCTTTCTCCCGATGGGCATTGTCGTGCTTTTGATGCCCAAGCCCAGGGAACAGTTGGCGGCAATGGTTTAGGAATTGTTGTTCTCAAGCGGCTGGCAGATGCGATCGCAGATGGAGATGAGATCCATGCCGTGATCAAAGGCTCAGCTATTAATAACGACGGCTCTAGAAAAGTTGGCTATACAGCTCCTAGCGTAGATCGTCAGGCGGCAGTGATTTGTGAGACTCAGGATGTAGCTGGAATTGACGCCGAGACCATTACCTATATAGAAGCCCATGGTACTGGAACCACTCTGGGAGACCCAATTGAAATTGCCGCGCTGACCAAAGCTTTTCGTGCCAGCACCCAGAAACAGAACTTCTGTGCTATTGGTTCGGTGAAAACCAATTTCGGACATCTGAATACAGCAGCTGGCGTAATTGGTCTAATCAAAACTGTCCTCGCCCTTAAACACAAATTGCTGCCGCCGACGCTACACTTTGAACAACCCAATCCCAAGATTGATTTCGCGAATAGTCCTTTCTACGTCAATAATGAACTCTCAGAATGGAAAGCTAACGGGACTCCTCGCCGAGCTGGGGTAAGCTCTTTTGGTATTGGGGGTACAAATGCTCATGTAATCTTAGAAGAAGCTCCTCCTGTAGAAAAGCTCTCCAATAGGGAAGTTATAGAACAGGGGAACAAGCCTCAACTGTTACTGCTCTCGGCTAAAACCAGTTCAGCTTTAGAAACTGCTACAACTAATCTAGCTGAGTATTTCACTGATAATCCAGAGATTAATTTGACAGATGTAGCTTACACCCTAAGCGTTGGTCGTCAGGTTTTTAATTATCGCCGGATAGTAATTTGTCAAGATGCCAAGGATGGGGCAATTGCACTTCAGACTCTTGATCCGCAACGAGTTTTTACAAACTTTCAAGAGTCCACAGAGCAATCTGTTACCTTTATGTTCTCAGGGCAGGGATCACAGTATGTGAACATGGCGCTGGAACTCTACCAGGTTGAGCCGAGATTTCGCCAACAGGTAGATCAATGCTCAGAGTTGCTCCAACCTCACCTGGGAATCGACCTGCGAGATTTGTTGTATCCAACCGAACAACAGAGTGATCAGGCAGCCAAGCAACTGCAACAGACTGCAATTGCCCAACCAGCACTGTTTGTAATCGAGTACGCCCTTGCTAAGTTATGGATGTCGTTGGGGGTAAATCCTCAGGCAATGATTGGTCACAGTATCGGTGAATATGTAGCAGCTTGTCTGGCAGGGGTTTTCTCTTTAGAGGATGCCTTATCCCTGGTGGCTGCCCGAGGACAGATGATGCAGCAACTTCCTGCTGGTGCTATGCTTGCTGTACCACTGCCAGATCAGGAGTTGCAATCCTTGCTGGCTGCAGAAACCTTCCAGGGAATATCTCTGCAAGTGGCAGCAATTAATGGACCATCCCAGTGTGTGGTTTCCGGTTCTATCGACAGCATAGAAACATTACAAAAGCAACTGGTTGAACAAGGGGTAGAATGCCGCAAGCTCCATACTTCTCATGCTTTCCATTCAGAGATGATGGAACCTATTTTGGAACCCTTCACTGAGCGGGTGAAACAACTCAGCCTCAAGCCTCCACAAATTCCCTATCTGTCCAACGTCACTGGTACCTGGATTACAGCAGAAGAAGCAACCGATCCCAGCTATTGGGCAAAACATCTGCGGCAAACAGTACGTTTTGCTGAGGCACTGCAACAGTTGTTGTCCAAACCAGAGCAAATTATGCTAGAAGTTGGTCCTGGACGCAACTTAAGCACATTAGCTAAGCGAAATCAAGATCAAACAGTCCAGCAAACTATTCTCACTTCAGTACGCCATCCTAAAGACAACCAATCAGATGTAGCGTTTTTGCTCACCACCTTGGGTAAACTTTGGCTTGCAGGTGTACAGCTTGATTGGTCGCGATTCTATGCCCATCAGCAATCTTGTCGTCTCTCCTTGCCAACCTATCCCTTTGAGAGTAAGCGTTACTGGATTGAACCTTCAAAGCAGGCTAAGACTGTTAAAACTAAAGCTATACCGGGCAAAAAACAAGATATTGCAGACTGGTTCTACATTCCATCCTGGAAACGCTCTATTATCTCAGCTTTTCAAGAAAATAGTGAGCTGGCTCAATCTTGCACACTTGTATTTCTCGATGAGTGGGGCTTGGGCTGCCAACTTGCAAAACAACTGGAACTGAAAGGACACAATGTCATTACTGTGAAGGTTGGCTCAGAATTTGCCAAGCTCAACGAGGGAGTATATACCCTTAATCCTCAACAATCTAATGATTATCATGCCCTGCTCAGTGAGCTTGGCAAACTCAACAAGCATGCAAAAACAGTTGTTCATTTATGGAGTGTTACGCCGAACAATCAGGCACAATCAGTTGATAAAGCTCAGGATTTAGGATTTTACAGTCTACTATTTTTAGCTCAGGCTATTGATAAACAGAACTTGACACATAGAGTTCAACTTGCAGTTGTCTCCAATAACCTGCAGCTGGTGACTGGAGATGAATTAATCTGCCCTGAGAAGACAACTTTACTCGGACCTGTTAAGGTCATTCCACAAGAATACTCCAGCATAAGCTGCCGCAGTATAGATATTATTTTGCCCCAAGCGGGAAAAAGCAACGAGCAACTTATAGACCTGCTGTTAGAGGAATTACAAGCCAATACCTCTGAGCAAGTGATTGCCTACCGCAATTATCATCGTTGGGTACAAACCTTTGAAGCTATTCACTTAAACGCATCTTCTCAAAAAACTACGCAACTCAAGGAAGGAGGAGTCTATTTAATTACTGGTGGACTGGGAGGAATTGGTCTTGTCCTAGCTGAACACTTAGCAAAGACTGTACAAGCGAAATTAATACTGACAGGACGTTCTACCTTACCCTCGAGAGATAGTTGGCAACAATGGCTAGAAACTCACGATGAGCAAGATCCTGTAAGCCTCAAGATTCGGAAAGTCCAGGAACTAGAGAAGTTGGGAGCTGAGGTTTTGGTGGTTAGTGCTGATGTGGCTAATCAACAACAAATGCAAGCTGTAGTCTCTGAGGCTCAAGAACGTTTTGGTCAGCTCAATGGAGTCATCCATGCGGCAGGAATTATTCCAGAAATGTCCTTTATAAGGGATGCTGATCAAGCTAATTGTGAGCCGTTATTTCAACCTAAAGTATATGGACTCTTGGTATTATCAAAAGTTGTCGAAGGCGTTGAGTTAGACTTTTGTCTATTGTTATCTTCTTTGTCTTCAGTGTTAGGAGGATTAGGATTTGCTGCTTATTCGGCAGTAAATATATTCATGGATGCGTTTGTGCAACAGCATAACCAGACTAGCCCTCTCCCCTGGATCAGTGTCAATTGGGATGGCTGGCAATTACAGGAAAATCAGCAACAAAACCCATCTTGGGGGTCTGCTTTAGCTAAATTTGCGATCGCACCTAACGAAGGCGTTAATGCCTTTGAGCGGATTCTATCTCAGCGTCGAATTAGTCAGATTGTTGTTTCGACTGGAGACCTGCAAACGAGGATTAATCAATGGCTCAAGCTTGACGCTTTACAAGAATCAGACACTTCTGAGCCAGAAGCCTCAACCTCCTCCTATACAAGACCCAGTTTGCTCAAGCCCTATGTCGCTCCTGCTAATGAGTTAGAACAGACATTAGCTAGCATCTGGGAAAAATTGCTTGGACTTGAGCAGGTTGGCAGAGACGACAACTTCTTTGAACAGGGAGGAGATTCCCTGGTGGCGATTCAAGTCATTTCTCGGTTGCGCACAGAATTCCCTGAGGTTAATCTATCCCCAAACATCCTCTTTGAGGCACCTACAGTGACCGAGTTAGCTGAGAAGGTCGAGACAATCCTTTGGGCAACCCAAGCTACTCAAAACCAGGATACTGCACCCGAAAGCAATCAAACTTCAGGCAATGCTGAAGAAGATCGTGAGCAGATTTCGTTTTGAGCAACTTTTATACCAAGAGGTAACTCTTTCTTTGTCTCTCCAAAACCAGTAAATCAGATCTTTGAGTATAGCAGTAAGTATTAAGGTTAGGACAAGCTAAATCGCTAAAACCTTGTCACAGTCAACTTCTGCCTTCTGCCTTCTGCCTTCTGCCTTGCGCGTAGCGCTATACAACTCAATCTCAGTTTTTGTTTGACCTACCAACTCTAGAGAATATTTTGCTATGAACACTTTGGAATTGATGTCCCATCTTCGGAGTCTCGATGTCAAGCTTTCTGTCAATGGGGAGCGGCTCGAATGTGATGCCCCTTCAGGAGCTCTAACCAAGACTTTGAAACTGGAGATTGCTCAGCGGAAACCAGAAATCCTCAAGTTTCTGAAAAATGTTTCTACCTGTTCCGCCCAAGAGCCCATATTGCCTGTTTCGAGGGAGGAAGCTCTGCCACTCTCTTTTGCCCAGCAACGCCTATGGAATCTTGATCAGTTAGAGCCTGGCAGTTCTGTCTATAATCTTCCCGTAGCTTTTCGCCTAAAAGGTTTGCTCAATCTGGCTGCACTAGAAAAGAGTCTGAGTGACATTGTGCAGCGCCACGAAATTCTCAGAACAACTTTTAAGGCTGTTGATGGACAAAATTTTCAGGTCATTTCCCCAGATATCCCCTCAATTGTGTCGGTGATAGATCTCCGAGACATCCCTCAATCAGAACGGGAGGTTCATGCCCAGCAGTTGATAACTCAGGAGGCTCTGCAACCCTTTGACCTAGCTCAAGGACCACTTTTGCGTGTAAAACTCCTGCGCTTAGCTGAAGAGGAACATGTGTTCCTCTTGGTCATGCATCACATAATCTCTGACGGTTGGTCCTTTAAAGTGTTCTTTAGGGAGCTGACAGCTTTCTATAATGCCTTCTGCGCTGATAAGCCCTCCTCGCTCTCTAATTTGCCTATCCAGTATGCTGACTTTGCTCACTGGCAGCAGCAGTGGCTACCAGGTGAGGTACTCGAATCTCAGCTCGAATACTGGCAACAGCAACTTGAGGGCAACCTAGAAGCACTACAACTACCAATTGACAGATCAAGAGCTTCAGCTCAAACTTACCGAGGTGCGCGTCAATCTCTGGTAATCAATCAAAACCTAACCGAGGCCCTCAAATTTCTGAGTCGTCATCATGGAGTATCTCTATTTATGACTCTCACAGCAGCATTCAAAGCGTTGCTCCACAGATATACAGGGCAGAAAGATATGATCATCTGTTCGCCCGTCGCCTGTCGCGGTCGCATCGAGACCGAAGAGCTAATTGGATACTTCAATAATATCATTTTGATGCGTACTGATTTGTCTGGAGACCCAAGTTTTAGGGAGCTATTAACCCGAGTACAAAAAGTCGCCTCAGGGGCTTATGATAACCAGGATGTGCCTTTTCAGAAAATAGCAGAGTTGCCCAATCTAATTAGCACTCCTTTGTCTCGGGCGATGTTAGTGCTTCAGAATACCCCAACTCAACCTCTAGAGTTACATGGAATCAGCGTTAGTTCCTTCGATGTCGGCAACGGGACAGCGAATTTTGATTTGTCACTGTCGATGGAGGAGCAAAGGGGAGAACTGAGGGCGGTACTCGATTATAAAACTGATCTATTTAATACCAGTACTATTGAGCAGATAATCAGGAATTTTCAGACTTTACTTGAAAGTATTGTTACTAATCCAGAGCAACAGCTCTCGGACTTGCCCCTGTTAACAGAAACTAACTCTGGTCAATTGTTTGACAAGAATGGCTACCCAAACTACTCCCAGGTCAATGGCAAAGAGTCTGAAGAAACCTTTGTGTCTCCTAGTAACGAATTAGAACTTCAGCTCACAAGAATTTGGGAAAAAGTTTTAGGCAAGAAGCCCATTGGCATCAGAGATAACTTCTTTGAGCTAGGAGGGCATTCACTGTTAGCTTTAAGGTTAGTTGGTGAAATTGAGAAGAGTCTTGGCAAAAATCTGCCGATGTCTACTCTCTTTCAGCTTGGGACGATTGAGGAAATAAGCAGAATTTTGTCTCAGAAAGAATCGTCAGCATTAAATCCCTCATTAGCAATCATTCAACCTGGTGGAAAAAAACCTCCTTTGTTTTTTTTCCATGTACTTGGGGAGGGTCTTCAATTCTGCCGACCTTTAGCCAGTCATTTAGATCCTGAACAACCTATTTATGGTCTATCAGTTGGATTAATGGATGAAGTTTCCCAGCATCAGATTAATAATGTTACTGATTACTACATGAAAGAGTTGTCTAATATCCAACCTGAAGGTCCTTATTTTCTAGCAGGTATACAGTGCGGAGGTAGAGTAGCCTATAAAATTGCTGAACAACTCCGCGCACAAGGTCAAAAGGTGTCTCTGATGGCTATGTTAGGAACGATGACAGATCATAATTCTCTCAAAAAAATGTCCTTTTTTGAGAAGGTCTCTGCACATTGGAATCACTTTTCAAGAAGTGGTTATCCCTACTTGTTGGAAAGAAGAAATATGGTAATACATCGGCTTACAAATCGGTTCATGCAACTCTACTGCAAATTTTACGAGAAGCTTGGGCTCCCTTTGCCTCAAACCTGCCAAGACTTCCTTTATCGCCGGAAAAAAGCGAAAGGAAATGAGAAGTGGGTATTCATGCCCACGAAAGTCTACCAAGGTCATGTAACCCTATTCCGTTGGCTTGATGATATCGACTTCTATGAACCTGACCTAGGATGGAGCAAGATGGCTCCTGGAGGTTTGGAACTCCATGATGTTCCTGGGAAAACTTTGAGTATGTTGCAAGAACCTAACGTTCAAGTGTTGGCAGAAAAATTTCAGGCTTGCTTAAATCAAGCTCAGGCGAATGAAAGCAATGTTGATTTTTCAAAAATAGGAATCTCAAAAAAATAGGAAAAACTCTTAAGAAGCACATTTTAGAATCCTGATACAGCAAAGTTTTTAGAATTTACCTAAAAATGTGCTTCTTTCATTTGTTGCTAGGGAAGGAGGTTTCATACTTTTGAATGCATGGCTTTTGACTTTACTTTCGTCAGAGGCTTAGATCTTGCACCTAACCTAGAAATTCAATTTTTAGTTGATGAAATTTCTGCAATTATCACCCAATTTCTTAAGTCAACTGACTAGAGTTGCCCAAGAAAATTACATATTATTGCGAGAACTAAAATATTTTCCTAAAGTCGTAACTCTGGCATTCATTTTCTCTTTGTTAGCCTCAGTATCTGATGGAATTGGAATCGGTGCTATTTTAGCTTTTTTGCAAAACTTAATTAACCAGGATAATCAAATTGTTCAAACAGGAATTAATTGGTTTGATATTTTTGTTTTAGGCATAAATGAACCTGCTAATAATCGATTGTATCGACTGTCGGCTTTGATTCTACTTATTATCTGGCTGCGCTCAGGGTTTCATTATCTGCAAGTCTTGTATCTCGGGATTGCCCGAGTAACTCTAATAGATCGTCTGCGCAAAAAAATATTTGAACAGTTTCAGCAACTTAGCCTGAGTTATTTTGCACAAATCCGTTCGGGAGAGCTGATTAACAGTATTACTACTGAACTTAACGAGCTACAGATGATTTTAAACTGGTATTCTCATTTAATTATTCAGTGGATTTCTCTGTTGGTCTATGCCTTAGTTGTTATTGTAATCTCCTGGCAACTTTCTCTGGTGGCGCTACTATTATTAACTTTATTATCAATCGGACTATCAACCCTAAGAAAACAAGTAAGAGAAGTTAGTTTTGAAACCTCTAAAGCTAATGGTCACTTTACTTCAGTTGCTGTGGAATTCATAAGTGGCATTTCGACAATTCATGCCTTTGCAACTCAAGAACATGAGCGGAGACGTTTCTATAAAGCCAGTGATGATATAAAAATAACTCAAACTAAATCTTTATTAAGATTAACAGTTGTCGGTCCCTTAGGAGGAGGCATAGGTACAACAATTATTATTCTGATAATAATTCTAGGAATTACTGTTTTAAATATGCCTGTGGCCAGATTGTTAACATTTCTATATGCTTTAATGCGTTTAACACCAATGGTGCATGGAATAAATCAAACGGCAACACAAATAAGCCAAAAACAAGGTTCCTTGAGCAATATCAATGAATTACTTAGAACTGATGATAAGCCTTATTTTAAAAATGGTAAAGTTCTGTATTCTGGGTTAAAGCAATCCATCAAACTTATTTCAGTAGACTTTAGCTATAACGATGGTTCAACAGTCCTCCACAAGGTTAACCTAGAAATCAAAAAAGGGCAGATGACTGCTCTAGTCGGTGCCTCCGGCGCTGGC
Source organism: Symploca sp. SIO2E9 (assembly GCA_010692645.1). GTDB lineage: Bacteria > Cyanobacteriota > Cyanobacteriia > Cyanobacteriales > Coleofasciculaceae > SIO3C6. The sequence goes on along the minus strand of JAAHGS010000018.1, from coordinate 39,060 downwards.
AAAAGCACTTTAGCAGCTCTAATCCCGCGTTTTTATGACTCACAACGAGGTCAAATTCTGATTGATGGGGTTGATGTTCAAGAGTTTGAAATCAATTCACTACGCAAGAAGATCGGAGTAGTTAGTCAGGATACATTTATTTTCAATGCTTCTGTCAAAGACAATATTGCCTATGGCACTGAAGGTGCTGAGGAGAAACAGATTCGACAAGCAGCTGAACTAGCTCATGCTATGGAATTCATTCAGGAGCTACCTGAAGGCTTTGAGAGCCTACTAGGAGACAGGGGAGTTCGATTATCTGGAGGTCAACGCCAGCGGATTGCGATCGCCCGCACTATACTAAAAAACCCTGAAATCTTGATCCTCGATGAAGCAACCAGTGCTCTCGATTCTAAATCTGAACGGCTAATTCAGGAAGCCTTAGAGAAGCTATCAGTGAACCGCACTGTCATTGCAATAGCCCATCGTTTGTCTACTATTGCAAAAGCTGAGCAAGTGGTAGTGTTAGAAAAGGGTCGTATAGTAGAGCAGGGAAGTTACCAAGAACTAATCAAACGAGAGGGTAAGTTATGGTCTTATCACCAATTACAGCGAACAGGTTAAGATCAGGATCTCTCTTTAACTATCTACAGGGTGAAGGCAATAATTAAAGAATATGTTAAGAATATTAAAGTTGGAGAAAAGATAACTTCAAAAAGTTTCGCAGGGGTACTGGGTGCGTGAAAATATTTAGTAAGCTCAAGCCAAATGTACGCCAAAACTTACTGGTCTTATTTGCAACTGGTCTGTTATTTTGGTCAAGTATAGCTTCGATGCTGCCAACCCTGCCGCCATATATTGAGGACATGGGAGCGACTACACAACAGCTGGGTATAGTAATGGGTTGCTTTGCCATCGGTCTGTTGCTGTTCAGAACCCCCCTAGGATTTCTTGCCGATAAACACAGTCGCAAGCTAGTTTTAATTATTGGTACTCTCGTGGTAGCGATCGCACCCTTGTGCTATCTTATTGCTCCCTTGGACTATCTTTGGGTAAATTCGATTGCCTTATTAATGCTCATCAGGGTATTTCATGGCATTAGCATTGCTGCCTTTACCACTGGTTATAGTGCTCTGGTGGCTGACTTGTCACCACCACAACAGCGAGGCGAGTTGATTGGCTATATGAGTCTAGTTGCTCCCATTGGTTTGGCTCTTGGACCAATGATGGGCAGTTTTCTACAGACTGAGGCTGGTTACCCTGCTTTATTTATCTGTGCTGGGGGATTAGGTTTGCTGAGTGTGGTTTTTAGCTGTCTTGTTAGTGAGCAGACAAGGTTTGAATCTGAGCATCAGGGAAATTCACCACCGCACTCCAAGCATCTGTTGCACTTATTGGTCAGTCCCCGTTTGCGTATTCCCGTCGCTGTTTTATTAATGGTTGGTTTTGCTTTTGGAACGATTAGCACATTTATCTCCCTATTTATTAGAGAGACTGGAGTCAATTTTAACGCGGGCTTATTTTTCAGCGCAACTGCAATGATCAATTTCAGTACACGCCTAATTGCTGGCCGCGCTTCTGATCTCTATGGGCGGGGACTGTTCATTAGTGGCGGTCTGATCTGCTATTGCTCTTCAATGTTCTTGATCTCTATAGCTCAAAGCCCACAAGGATTCTTACTAGCTACTATAGCACAAGGTATTGCCGCAGGTACAGTACTACCAATGATGATTGTTTTGATGTCTGACCGCTCTACCCCCGATGAACGCGGTCGAATTTTCTCAGTCGGTATTGGCGGTTTTGACTTAGGAATTGCCCTTGCTGGACCAGTCTTTGGTTCTTTTGCAGACATACTGAGCTACCGGGACATTTTTACCCTTACCACAGGTTTGATGTTCCTGGCACTGATGATCTTCGTTACGCAGTCAAGCAGAAGTTTATCCCACTCGCTGCGATTTGCTATAGGTCGCGAACGAGATATATACGCCTTAGAGAACACTGCACGATAGCACAGTGCACTCAAGTTAGACTAATGATTGAAAACGGGCTAGGAGGGATTCGAACCCCCGACACCGTGGTCCGTAGCCACGTGCTCTAGTCCACTGAGCTACAAGCCCTAGTCATCATTAACCCACCGATTACATACAATAACACATCTTAGTCAGATGAAGCAAGAAATTAGTGCATCTCCACAGTTGACCCATCTAGATGTTCAGGGACAAGCCCAGATGGTTGATGTCTCTACGAAGACAGCTACGAAACGTCAGGCAGTAGCTGCTGGACAAGTGCGGATGCAGACTGCTACCTTTGAGGCGATTGAAGCTGGCAATGCTCCCAAGGGAGATGTCTTAGGAACAGCAAGAATAGCAGGGATTATGGCAGCTAAACAGACTGCACAGTTGATCCCCCTGTGCCACACCTTACCACTGCATAAGGTCGAAGTACAGATAAGACCCGATCCTCAACTACCAGGTTACCAGATTCAGGCATTGGTAATTACTAAAGCTGAAACTGGAGTTGAAATGGAAGCGCTGACAGCAGTTTCAGTAGCTGCCCTAACCCTTTATGATATGGCGAAAGCTCTAGAGAAGTCGATTGAGATTGAATCAATTCGTTTGTTAAGCAAAAAGGGCGGTAAATCAGGTGATTACGTCTACCAAGAAGAGGGTGAGCGAAAAAAAGAGTGGGGGAACGAGTAAGCAGACGCTCCAGACGCCCAGAATTGAAATTCCCACCAAAATAGAAAAAGGGGGAGTGTCAAGATAGAATTAGTTACATCCCTGTTCAAGCCGACTACTTAATTTATGCCTCCTCGTTGGCCTCGCAAACCTGATCGACGGGATCCAGACTACCGCCGACTGGATGACCGGATGAACTTCGCCGTACATGCTTTCATCTTTGCAGCTGTTAACTCCGGCGTGTGGTTCTTTAGAAATATACAGTACGCGCAATGGTCTTGGTCGTACTGGTTCACCGGAATCTGGATAATGCTTTTAGTAGGGCATGCTATTTATATTTTTGCGATCGCAGATTATTCGCCGCTAACTGCTAAAGATACTCAGACTAAGTCCTCTCCAGGATAAACCTCAAAGGTGATTCCCATGGCTAATACTACAGAAGCAATTGAAACCCTCGCTGCTGAAATTGGCGAAAATATTTACATTGATGTTGCCAAGTGGCATCTATACTTGAGGGATGCTCATTTACACACCACTGTAGCTGAGGAAATCTACCCGATGCTAGTCGATGACAACCTCGAAGAAAATCGGGTGCTGCAAATCCTGCAAAGTATCCCCGTTAAATTAGGAGGGGGCAAGCGTGAAGTTCCTCTGTCAGATTTGCTGCCAGCACAGTGTCAGACTAACTTGATGGAGATACTAGAGGAGTTCCAGCGAAATATGTAGCAAAATTAGCATTTACCATCAATACAACTTAAATGCGTTACAGTTTTTTCCTATAGGACTTACACAAATAGCCCAATTAAAGGCTATTTGTAGGGTGTGCAGACTTTTGCCAACTCTACCAATGAAGTCTGTGCGTAAGTCCTGTCCTACTTAACTCCTCAGAATATCACAATAATCCTTGATGTTTTTGTCGCAATTCTAGCAAAAACTAAGGGAAGTTTAGGTTATTAGTGTTATGAATCGAAAACATTGATTTTGCCAGTGGGGCGACTCTGAATAAATCAGACTATCGAGGCGTACGTCGCCAGCATCTACTTTCCGTCAAGTTAGTGGCTGAGCATTCAAAAAACAAGGCTTGGGCACTCTCCGCCTCTGACACACAAAGCTATCTACAGTAATGGAGGGGTCTTAAAGATAGCAATTTGCTCAAACCTGCTCAGCTATAAGTCTAGGGTTATCATGCCAGGGTAATCTTCCACATACTATAGCAACGGACATGTCAGTTAGGACATCCTATTTTGATTTAAAGGGAACAGGGAACTCTTAACAGGGAACAAGAAAGTGTCCTAACAGCTGTGGCGACTGCTATAACTCTTCGAGCCAAGATTTCGCGCTAGGACTCCTTGGCAGACAAATTGAAGAGAAAATTCCGCAGTTGATTGAGGGTGTGGAGGTTTCGCACTCTTGATCATAGCTGTTGAGAACAACTCCTGAGTGGAATCGGTCCCAAACAGCCACAATACAGTGCCATTACCCCAGGGAAGACATCTACCCAAAGGGATGCACCCCCTACAAATCCTGGGCAATGCCACTGCCTCCAAATCCCTGCCACAGCAGGAGAAGCTCCCATTAGAGCGCTTGGACTCAGTTGGATGTAGTCCTATTTCAACTACCATTACCTTCTAGCTTCGGGATAATAACTAAATGATTAAGATCCGGAATTCCTTTGCCAATTGGTGTCGTCAGCAAAAGAACCTGCCTGTCGTTGCCAAACAAACGGTAGATGTTTTATCACAAACAATTATCCACCGTGAGTGCAGCCAGGCATATAAACAACTATCAACTCGAATGACACTCAATCTCTCCAAAGCTGGAATCACCGACTTAACGCCCTTTTCGAGTCTAAATAACTTGAGAAGCCTGAATTTGGCTAACAATCAAATCACTGACATTAGCTCTTTATCTTCCCTAGTTAACCTGAGTTATCTTGACCTAGCTGGCAATCAAATCACTGACATTAGCTCTTTATCCTCCCTAGTTAACCTGAGTTATCTTGACCTAGCTGATAATCAAATCACTGACATTAGCTCTTTATCCTCCCTAGTTAACTTGAGTTATCTTCGCCTATCTAGCAATCAGATCATTGATGTAAGACCTTTGTCACAACTAAGACAACTCAAAGGGCTTGACCTTAGTGAAAATCCAGTAGATGATACCAGAGCCTTATCCAATTTGACGAACCTGGCTTTCCTTAAAATCAATATCACTCAATCAGCAGACATCCCAGGACGTTTGTTAGCTCAAAAGCAAGACAAACCCCACTATCAAAGAGTACATGCACTCTCTCTAATCAAAACTAAACCAGTGGAAACAGTGCAACAACTATCAGCAATATCTTGAAATTGCTGATAAGATATAGTTTAACTTGACAAAGTGTAACTCACTCAATGTTCGTAATCAATTAATCTTTCTGGGGAGAAAATCCGGATTACCTGCCAGGGCATCGGTATTTTCTTTATTAGAAGGTTCTCTGCGCAAATTTAATGCACTGCGGACTCAACTAAAAACGGCTGATTTCGATGCTCGTGGCATTAGTCTTTGCTGCCCTGCGTAATCGAAACTTGTGCTATCGTTGTGGGCTACCCCCTTGGGGTAATTGCCTTTGGCGCTGCCCAAGGTGCAATCACGAAACGTGTCTGTTCTAAAGCCCTTCGGGCATCATAAAAGTAAGCAGAGCATCGCATCTTCTCAAAACTAGAAAATTAGGCAATCAAGGGGGCTTATTTTGCTTAGTGCGTATTAAGCAATAACAGTCCCTACGAGACTGATGCAGTGGGATGTAATATGTAATCCTGATGATAGGGAAAGTGTTAACTCTACTGAATTTAGATGGCTGCTCAACCAAACCCTCCTCTTGTTTATATGAGCCTTTTGACTGCCCAGAAGCAGTTTCAGTTTCTCAAAACTTTGAAAAGGCTTCGGTTTAGTGGTCAACTAGTATTGGCAGGTTCAACAGGACAACAATGGATTGTTTATTTTTACCTGGGTGAGATTATTTATGCCACTGGAGGGACTCATCCGGTGAGAAGGTGGCAAAGAAATTTAATTGCTCATTCTCCTCAGATACCTGCCCAAAGTTCAGCATGGCAGAGTGATTTGATTGGTATTGATTCTGGGAGCTTAACTATTAGCTGGGAGTATCGGTTATTGTGCTTATGGGTAGGACAGCAGAAAATGACTCGCTTCCAAGCAGCCAAAATAGTTACCTCTGTTAGTGCTGAGGTGTTATTTGATGCCGCCCAAGCCATGCGAGTGACTGCTCGCATTAAGCCAAATAGCTCTTTATCTCAACCATCGATTTTGATTGGTGTAGAAGAAACCATTGCCGAAGTTCAGACGCTCTGGCAGGCTTGGCAGAAGGCTAAGCTTTTAGAATACTCTCCCAACCACGCACCAGTAATTGAGCAACCTCAGTCACTACAGAAATACAGTTCAGAACCGGTTTACCAAACTCTAACTAAGATCCTAAATGGACAAAACACTCTGCGCGATGTGGCCGTGCAGATGCACCGGGATATTGTAGAAATAACTCGCTCACTTCTGCCCTACATTCGCTTGGAATGGGTTAAGTTAACTAGCATCGCTGATTTACCAGCTCCGATTTCAACAGCTCCTGAAAAACCTTCTGCGACTAAAGCTAGTGCTGAGCACACTGAAGCCTTAGTTGCCTGTGTTGATGACAGTATTTGGGTATGCCAAACCATGAAAAAGCTGATCACAGCAGCAGGCTATCGTTTTGTATCTGTAAATAATGCTCTGCGAGCACCTGCTGTTCTGTTGGCACGCAAACCAGATTTGATCTTTTTAGATATTGTGATGCCCAATGCCAACGGGTATGAAATTTGTGAGCAGTTACGAAAGCTTTCTTTGTTCCGTGACACCCCAATTGTGTTCTTAACCTGGAAAGATGGTGAGGCAGCACGACTAAGGGCAAAGCTGGTTGGAGCCTCAGATTTCCTTAATAAACCATTAGATGCCCAAAAACTGCTAAGCGTGATCCGGAAGCATTTGTATTCGGATGTGGTTATTCCTTCGGAATAGTTTAGGACCAGCCCTTTCGAGGTGTTGTGATTTCCCCAGATTTGTAGTTGGCTAAAGAAATCCACAATGCTGAGGGAAAATGACCAGAATGGTTTTAACTCAAGTATTTGAGCGTTACTTTCAGCAAGTATAGCAACCGACATGTCCGTTGCGATAACAAGCAAATTGAAAAGCGCCAGCAAAAATTTCAATTATTACCGATAACTGGACTAACCTTAGCGCGATAGAGCAACTTTTCTCCCTGACGATAGCCAAGATTACGAACTCTCACAGTTTCACCAGGCTGAGCAATTCCTTCAATGAGTTGATGTTGTTGTGGATCGTAAGGTATTTCTGAATCTATAGAAGCGATCGCTTCTATACCCCATTGTTGCAGTAATTGTTCTATAGGTCGCATCAAAGGCAGCAAATTTACTGCTGGTAACTGCTGATTTTGCCTAGCAGCATGAGCTGCACTCGGCCAAAACACCAGCCAAGATTCTAAAACCTGCAAACTCGATAGCTGAAATTCCTGTATCAAAGTCTCTCGCTGACTTTCCATCTGTTGTTGCAAGCGCTGATATTCCTGCCTGAGGGATGCCACTAATACCGACTCTTCTTGTTGCGGAAGAGTATTAGCAGATAACGCCGACTCTTCTTGTTGCGGAAGAGTATTAGCAGATAATGGCGACTCTTGTGGTTGGGGAAGAGTATTAGCTGATAATGCTGACTCTTGTGGTTGGGGAAGAGTATTAGCCGATAACGCCGACTCTTCTTGTTGGGGAAGAGTATTAGCAGATAACGCCGACTCTTCTTGTTGCGGAAGAGTATTAGCAGAGAATGCTGACTCTTCTTGTTGCGGAAGAGTATTAGTAGGTATAGAATCAGGTGAAAATATTGCCAGCAACTGACTCACTGACATTTGTAAAGCCTTAGAAAGTTTGAGTATAGTTTCCAAGCGCATTTGCTCTAAATACCCTTGTCGCAGGCGTTTGAGTTGCCACTCAGAAATACCAGCAGTGCGACTTAGCTCTCTAAAACTAGTAATACCCAGCTGCTGCATAAGTTTTTGCAACAGCTGAGTGTAATTAGAATTGGATGACTCACTGTTTCTAGTCATTGACTTTTCATAGTTCATTGTTGATTGTTCATGAGGAAAGTATTTTACAACTGCCGGATATCAATTCAGTTCCTTACTCCGAAAATAAATTCATCAATGTTAAAGGAGATAAATCTCCGTACGACGGCGATATAACCTACTGGAGTGAGCGCAATAGCAAGCTCTATGACGGTGAAACCTCTAAAGCCCTTAAAAGGCAAAACCATACCTGTGGATTTTGTGGATTAAAAATGCTCAACGATGAAAAAGTCAACCTACACCATGTAGACGGAAATCACAACAACTGGAAGAAGAACAATCTTCTAGCTGTTCATCGGAGCTGCCACCAATTACACCATAGGGGCAAAGCTACGGCTAAGAATGTCGGGAGCCGGATGCTCCGAAAGGCGCACGTCCGGATCTAACTGAGAGGTGCGGAGGATAATACTTCCCACTTGAGTACTTCACGCTAAATGCCTTTGCAAAACTGAACGAGGGGCGTGGCGAACTCGGCACTTAATGGTTTCCTTGCCAAGGCGTTGATGAGCTTCATATCTATGGCAACCAGAAAAGCCATAGTATTGACCATCTACTTCTAAGACGTCGATTGGTTCTCTTAAGCCCTCTTTAGCAATTGATTCCATCAAAGCCACTACCTTCTGTTGATCATTTGCTCGCGGTAGGGGGCGACGAATTTGCCCTAGGGGAATTTCTCTTATCTTTACCATTTTCTCGCTTACTGCCTCTGTTTCTAATCTCCACTCTTAATCATAGTCGTTATGACTTTGACTTGCAAGTCACTCTTTGATTAAGGACTAATTGTAGGTTGGGTTGAGCGGAGTAAAGCCCAACCTACGAGTGAACTTGAAAGGCACTAGACTTCCAAAGATGATGAAATACGACAATATAGTATTACATTGCATTTCACAGGTCTAGGTACAATAAAGTAATCTACTGCGTTGTTATCCAAGACTAGGGAATATGCCGTCTTCCAACAAAGCCATTGTCTATCCACCCAGTCGCCAAGTTGATCAAGTTGACGACTACCATGGCACCAAGGTTGCTGATCCTTACCGATGGCTGGAAGAGCCAGATTCAGAGGAAACAAAAGCTTGGGTAGAGGCTCAAAACCAAGTTACTTTTAGTTATCTCAGTGAGATTCCGGCACGGGAGAAAATTAAGCAGCGGGTTACTCAGCTGTGGAATTACGAGAAGTTTGGGACTCCTTTTAAGGAGGGCAATCGTTACTTCTATTTTAAGAATGATGGTCTTCAAAACCAAAGCGTTCTCTACACTTTGAATTCCCTTGATGCTGAACCTAGGGTATTGCTTGATCCAAACACCCTCTCAGAAGATGGAACTATAGCTTTATCAGGTTTGGAAATCAGCGAAGATGGTAATTTAATAGCATATGGTCTCTCTAGATCTGGTTCTGATTGGATAGAGTGGAAAGTGCGCAATGTAGAAACAGGCAAAGACCTTGCAGATCATCTTAAGTGGGTTAAATTTTCTGGTGTCTCTTGGACTCATGACAATCGTGGTTTTTTCTACAGCCGCTATAGTGAACCAAATGAAGAAACCAAGTTAGAAGACCTTAATTATTATCAAAAGCTTTATTATCATCAACTGGGAAAGCCGCAGTCAGAAGACATACTTATATATGAGCGCCCCGACAAAAAGGAATGGGGTTTTAGGGGTGGGGTAACTGAAAATGGTTACTATTTAATTATTAGTGTCAGGCAGGGTACTGAACCCAAAAATCTGGTTTTTTATAAAGATTTACAAGACCCAGAGGCTAAAGTTATTGAATTAATTAGTGAATTTGAGGCTGACTATAGTTTTATTGATAACGATGGCTCTATTTTCTGGTTCAGCACTGACTTGAATGCTCCCCGCAGTCGTGTTATTGCCATCGATATTAATAACCCAGGGCGGGATAATTGGCAAGAAGTGATTCCCCAAACTGCAGAAACTCTTCAAGCTGTAGGTGTACTTAATAACCAGTTTATTGTTGATTACCTAAAAGATGCCCAGTCTTCGATCAAAATTTTCAACCTAGATGGTTCTTTTGTGCGCGAGGTGGAGTTGCCTGGGATTGCTTCAGCTGGCGGCTTTGATGGTAAGCGCTACGATACAGAAACTTTTTATAGCTTTACTAGCTTTACTACACCAACAAGGATCTATCGCTACAACATGGTTAGTGGAGAAAGTCAGATTTTCCGCCAGCCACAGGTTGATTTTAACCCCAATGACTACGAGACAAAACAAGTTTTCTATAGCAGTAAAGACGGCACTCAAGTGCCAATGTTTATTACTCACAAAAAGGGACTTAAACTCGATGGAAATAATCCAACTTATCTCTATGGATACGGCGGCTTCAATATCTCATTAACTCCCAGTTTCTCAATTAGTAGCCTAGTCTGGATGGAAATGGGTGGCGTTTTGGCAGTGCCCAATCTGCGCGGTGGCGGTGAGTATGGCGAAGAATGGCACCAAGCGGGAACTAAACTTAATAAACAGAATGTTTTTGATGATTTTATCGCTGCAGCTGAGTGGCTGATTGCTTCTAGTTACACAACACCGGAAAAATTAGCGATTGGTGGCGGTAGTAATGGCGGTTTATTAGTGGCTGCATGCATATCTCAGCGCCCCGATTTATTCGGTGCAGCACTGCCAGCAGTGGGGGTGATAGATATGTTGCGGTTCCACAAGTTTACAATTGGTTGGGCTTGGTGCTCTGATTATGGTTCCCCTGATAATCCGGAAGAGTTCAAAGCACTTTATGCTTATTCACCACTGCATAATCTTAAAGCAGACATAACTTATCCGGCGACGATGATTACCACAGCGGATCATGATGATCGAGTTGTGCCTGCCCACAGTTTCAAGTTTGCTGCTAGTTTGCAGGCAGCCCATGCAGGTGAAAAGCCAGTTCTAATTAGAATTGAGACTAAGGCTGGACATGGTGCGGGTAAGCCTACTACCAAAATTATAGAAGAAGTTAGCGATCGCTGGGCTTTTTTGGTACGTGCGCTAGATTTTTAAGTAATACTCTTGAGTCATATGTCAATCCTATTAATCTTAAAAAGCGATCGCTTTTCAGTGGTTGGTAAAAAATGTGGTATAGGGCTTCGCGCTGGTGTATTTACAAATCACAAATAGAAGCTTGATTAGCAAATGCTTAGAACATTTGTACTGTAAATAGACGAGAGCGAATAGCTATAACTGATAAATGGTAGGCTTTTATTAAATTGAATCTGGATCTACGTTTAATTCCCGCAGTTTAGCTGCTAATCGTTCTGCTGTTTCTTCTGGTGTAGGAACTAATTTCCCTTCAGTTGTGAAAAAACGCAATTGGTTCTGATCAATTCCCAGATATAAACCTAACTGCTGACTCCATAAATGCCCTTGGGGATTTGGTTCTAGCGGTTGGTACTCGCCGTCTACTAAATGGAAGCCAGCAAATTCTAGGGTGTATGGATCAAACCAAAAGTAATCGGGTGTACGGAAGGTGTCTTGGTAAATTTGTTTCTTCAGTCCTTTATCAGTATCAGCTGTATTGGTAGAAAGGATTTCTATAATTACATTTGGATATTTACCATCTTCTTCCCAAACTACCCAACTTTTACGGGTTTTACGTTGGGTTCCTAAGACCACAAAAAAATCTGGTCCTCTGAAATCTTCAGATTTACGTTGGTGGGGGCTGTAGTAGATGGTGAGGTTGCCAGCTACATAGAAGTCATTTCTGTCTCGCCACAGCCATTCAAGACATTTCAAGAGTAGAATTATTTGTCGTAGATGCAGTTCAGTTTCCAAAGGAGGTTCGTCGCTGTATAAATCGCTAGGGGGAAAGATAACATCTTCTGAGATGTCGTTGGCAGGTGATACTTCTTTGGCAAGGGACATGGTTGGTAGGTTGGAGTCTCAGGGTTGTGTTTATTTTAGCGAGCAAGAGTGATATAGTATTTTGCTTCAGCTGTTGAGCTGGATGGGGTAGGATAGTTTTATTGTTTAGGGAACTCCAAGAAATAAATTATCCAATTTACTTAGAAATATGACTTAAAGAATCTTCTCCCCCTCTCCCCATCTCCCCCTCCCCCCCTCTCCTCGATGGGATATTTTTTTATTTGGAAGTCCCTTATGCGACCGCTCCTCTTTTCAGGTATGGTTTAAATGAGTTCTAGTTTTGCACCTTCTCCGGTTGTGCTAGTGATCACACCACCTCAACTTGCTCTCATCTGAGACTATAGATTTTCCCGTAACCAATTTCTAAATGCTTGAATGGCTTGGGTTCTGCCAGAAGCTTGACTCTGTTGAACGTACTGATTCACTAGTTCAATAATCGGGATATCTGGAAATGTGAGACTAGAATCAGACTCTACATATTTTCCAGCTTGCAAGAGATTAATCTGTAACCCTCGTCGTGCGTATCGCCAGAGTTCCGGTACTCCTAAAATCTGATAGTTATCCAACCGAGTGCGGGAGGTAAGGTCAATTTCTATGGCTAAGTCTGGGGGAGGATCTACACTCAAGTCAAACCTATTTTTACCGACAACCGCCGCTTGATTTTGAATGTAAAAGCAGCTATCCGGCTCAACTGCCTGAGTCATGCGCTCATTCTTCAAGGTTGTTGAACCTAATGACTCAAAGGCAACGTGTCGTGCTTCCAGCAAGATTTTTACCATGTCGCCAATAATTTCTTTGGCTTTTTCATGTTCTGGTAGAGGAACCATAATTTCTAATTGACCATTACTATAGGAAAGCCTCGCAGCGCGATGTTCTCCCAATTCGGTTAAGATATTTTCCAATTGCTGCCAGCTAACATCCTCAAGCAGTAATTGGTGCCCCGGTTGAATCCTCAATTGCTTTAATTCTAATAACATAATTATTCATCCAATTTCTCTAATAAATAAAGCTAAAAGTTGGTGAATATCCCCAGCCTCTTCATTGGATAACCAGTAGATTTACATCTGGGGATGCCAATATTTAACTTATGATTATCTGGGGTTACTGGTTAAGACATACAATTATTACCTTTATGCAATAAATAAATGCTGTTGAGATTATTTTATTAAATTTTTTATGAGTTTATTATCGCTATCTTATTAGTTTTATAGGTTTAATCATCACTCTCTAAGAGATAGGATTTTATCCAGAAACCTACTTTGATCTTGTCATTCAGGGAATGCAACAACCATGAAACTCCACTATCGCGGTGTCAGTTACGAGCCTTGGAATTGGCAACAGCAACTAAAACTACTGAAGATATTACCAGAACCATCACCTGGAATTCAGCTCAAGTATCGTGGTGTTAGTTACAATAGGCATCATCTGTATTTGGCACGAAAGCCTGAATTTCAGAAAACACCTCAACTAGAGCCAGTCATGCTGTAGGAGGATGTCACTATTACTTATACCACTCTCTCGTTTAAAATCTTTTTAGATGGGTTAAGGCTTCGAGCTTGAGTATATTTGACCTCTCCTCGGGTGAAAACGACAACAAACGGCATTACTCTCGCTCGAAGTTGTTTTTTTGTTTAATGAACAATGAACTATGAACTATGAACTATTTTCGTTTCCCAGCAGCTTTTTTCTTAGCCGCTTTTGCCTCTTTCTTAGCCGCCTTTTGAGCCGCGATCGCTTCTAACCTCGCTTGCTCTTTTTCCTGAGCAATCTTATCGAGATAGTAATGATAATCTCCGAGATAAGTGTGGAATTCTCCCTCCCTAATTTCCACAATTTTGTTAGCTACCTTCGAGATAAAATAACGGTCGTGGGAAACAACAATCACCGTGCCATCGTAATTCTGAATAGCTTCCTCCAATATTTCTTTAGCAGGGATATCCAAATGATTAGTAGGCTCATCCAAAATTAGCAGGTTAGCAGGACGCAAGAGCATCTTTGCCAGAGCAAGGCGAGCTTTTTCTCCACCACTGAGGGACTCGACCTTTTTAAAAACTGTCTCACCACTAAATAAGAACTTACCTAAAAGAGTGCGAACTTCTTCATTCTTCCAGTCTGGGACTTCATCATGGATAGTTTCCATGACGGTTTTGCTTAAATTCAAAGCCTCCGCTTGATTTTGTTCAAAATATCCAGGGATAACGTTGTGCTTGCCCAGTTCCACAGTACCTTCAGTAGGTTTCTCCATGCCCACCATCATGTGCAATAAAGTGGATTTACCAGCGCCATTAGGTCCAAGAAAAGCTACACGATCACCTCTTTCTATGAGTAACTCTGCTCCCAAAAACAGAATTTTATCACCGTAGGTATGTACTAAATCTTTAATTTCCACCACCTCACGACCACTGCGAGGGGCTTGTGGAAAGTGGAAATGCAGGGTTCTTAAGTTAGCAGTTGGGGCTTCAATGCGTTCAGTTTTTTCTAATTGTTTTTCCCTACTTTTTGCCTGAGTAGAGCGAGTGGCACTGGCGCGGAAGCGATCAACAAAAGCTTGTTGCTTTTCTAGTTCCTTTTGTTGTCGTTCATAGGCACTCATTTGAGCTTGGGCATTCTCCGCTTTCTGTTGAAGATAGCTCGAGTAATTGCCCAGATAGGTAGTGGAAACACCACGCTCAGTTTCCACTATTTGAGTACAGAGGCGGTCAAGAAATTCTCGGTCATGAGAGACTATTACCATCGGAGTTTTGAGACCCTTGAGGTAATTTTCTAGCCATTCGATAGTTTCCAAATCCAAATGGTTAGTTGGCTCATCCAGCAGCAGGAGGTCAGGTTTTTGTAGCAGGATTTTACCTAAGCTCATGCGCATTTGCCAGCCACCACTAAAGGCACTGACTAGGCGATCGCCATCTTCTGGTTCAAAACCCATCTCTGGTAAAATCTTCTCAATCTGTGCCTCCAAGCCGTAGCCATCAAGGGCTTCAAACTGGCGCTGTAACCTGTCTAATTTGTGAATTAGCTGTTCTAGTTCCTCAGGGGTGGCAGCTTCCATCTCTCGCTGCACCTGCCCCATCGACAGCTGTGTTTGGTTAGCCTCCTTGAAGACTGTCCAAAATTCTTCTCTGACGGTGCGGGCGAGTTCCACCTCAAACTCTTGAGTGAGGTAGGCAATGTGTAAATTGGCAGGGCGGATGATTTCCCCAGCCGTGGGTTCGATTTCTCCAGCTATAATTTTAAGTTGAGTTGATTTGCCGGCACCATTAACTCCCACTAAGCCAATGCGATCGCCTGGTTTAACTTCCCAGTTAATATCCTTGAGTATTTCGCCTGTAGGGTAGATTTTATTTATATGTTCGAGTCGCAGCATCAACAGTCTCCATCTCCATGGCTGATTCAAGCGGGGTAAGTTGAACGCCAGACTGGCGTAGTGTAATAAATTACTCAATACTCGACTAATCTTAACAAAATTTAACTACAATTTCGGTATAGATAACTCCGGAAATTTGCCGCAATTCTTTATCTGTGAGCCTAGGCAAACAGTTCAAAACGATAGGCTAGACTAGCAGTAGGCGCATCCAACGAATCCGCAACCTGTCAGTACCACGCTCCCGTGAGGTTTTAGATGAATTTAGCCCAGGACACTGGCAACTCAGGAGTCCAGAAATCAGCGATTATTGCCCAAGATGTCCATAAGTGGTATGCCAGTAACAATTTTCACGTGCTGCGCGGCGTCAGCATGAGGGTGAATAAGGGGGAAGTAGTGGTAGTGATGGGGCCTTCTGGTTCAGGTAAGTCAACTTTCATCCGTACCTTCAATGCTCTAGAAGAGTACCAAAAGGGGAGGATTGAAGTTGATGGGATTGAATTATCACACGACCTCCGCAATATTGACGCCATTCGCAAGGAAGTGGGAATGGTTTTTCAGCAATTTAACCTGTTCCCCCACCTATCTGTATTACAAAATGTAACGCTGGCACCAATTTGGGTCAGACGTTGGTCTAAGAAAAAAGCAGAGACCGTTGCCATCGAGTTGTTAGAGCGTATAGGAATTGTAGAGCAGGCACACAAGTATCCAGGTCAACTTTCCGGTGGTCAACAGCAGCGAGTCGCGATTATTCGTGCTTTAGCAATGCAACCGAAAATTATGCTGTTTGATGAACCGACCTCTGCCCTTGATCCAGAAATGGTAAGAGAAGTACTCGACACCATGCGTTTCCTTGCCCAGTCAGGAATGACAATGGTGGTTGTTACTCACGAAGTAGGTTTTGCTCGTGAGGTGGCAGACCGGATATTCTTGATGGATAGTGGCGTCTTGGTGGAAGAAGGAGCACCACAGGAGTTCTTCCGGAATCCAAAACAAGAACGTACCCGTCGATTTCTCGAACAAATTCTTTAGCTGTTAGTTTGTCTAACAACTAAGTAGTCGGACAAAATCAAAGTTAACTATGGAGACATGGGAACAGGGAACAGAAGGGGATTTAGCATCTTCAATACTCTTAATACACTCAACATAATTTATGTCCAGGTACTTAGCCTCTTAACCCAACTAACTTAATTGGGTCCGGATCTCCAACTTAATAGTTCTAAAGTTGTACATATTTCCCAAATAAATCAATCATGACTTGGTTCACGCGCTCATCACGCTTCATAATCTTGGTGGTGGTTTTAACTGTGCTGTTTGTAGTAAATATCCAAGAAAAACTGCCAGCACAATTGAGTTCATCACTCAGAAGCGAACTGCCAACAGAATCGGCAGTAGATAAATCATCTCAATTGCACCTAGTAGCTGGTCTTCCTGTGAGTAAGAATGGCAACAAGAGGCGGTGGAATTTCTCTAACTGGGACTCATTTAAGCCAGCTACTTCTGGTTCTGGTGTTGCTGGAAATCGGCAAGCAGGGGCAACTAGAGGTAATTGTGTTCAGGGTCAACAGACTCTGACTGCCTTAGTTCCAGCTTCCGGATTAGGTGCAACCTTTGATGAGTATCCCACTTTATCTTGGTATATGCCTGAAACTTCGGCCTCGGGATTGGAACTAGTGTTGCTTGATAGCAAAAATCAGGAGATTTATGCAACTAAACATACCTTGGCAAAGTCCTCCGAAGGAATTGTTAGCTCTCCTGGGGTTATGAGTTTAACTCTTCCTCCCTTTGCTAACCTCTCACCTTTGGCAATCAATCAGGAATATCAATGGCAGTTATCTTTGATTTGTAATTCCCAAGATCCTTCTGCCGACGTTATTGTTGAAGGCATTATCCGGCGAGTCCCACTCGACCCAATTTTGGCGCGTCGCCTTCAGTGGGCAAGTCCCCAAGAACGCATGGATCTATATGCACAGAGAGAAATTTGGTATGATACTTTGAAGACTTTGCTCATACTAAGGCGCGATCGCCCAAGGGATAAAGAACTCAAAACAGCCTGGGAAGAATTACTTGATTCAGTAGGGCTGCAAAAAATTGCTCAAGCAACAGGCAATTAAGGCAAATAGCCTTCGAGAAGATAATCTGATCCTAGCTGACGACAACTGACTCTTTCTAAATTCAGGGCATCTGTCATTTTTACTAACCCTAAATCCTCCACTGGAGAGAGAGCTTCTCTGCCGCCGATTATTTTTGGGGCAATGAATGCCAAAACTTTTTGTACTGCGCCCTCAGCAATCGCCCTTGCCCCTAATACTCCCCCGCATTCCCATAAAACGCACGAAAGTTCTCGTTCATATAAATAGGTCATTACCTGGCGGGGTGTCAAAGATCGTAATTCCAAAACTTCCACTCCCATATTTAACAGTTGCTCCTGTATATATGGATTAGCTCCTGTTTCTGTTAAGACTAAGGTATGAGCCTCGGAGGTTTGCCAGAGATTAGCTTCGAGAGGCAAGTTGAGGGTGCGAGTCATCACCACCCGTAGAGGGTTGTGAGTGCTAAGATTATGGCTAGTTAGATAGGGGTTATCATGACGCACTGTATTGCCGCCAACAATTACGGCATCACAAGCTGCACGTATTTGATGTACGTAAGCCCGTGCTTCCTTACCAGTGACCCATTGACTATGACCACTGGCAGCAGCAATTTTCCCATCTAAAGTCATAGCATACTTCAAAATTCCCAAGGGGCGCTGATGGAGAATTCGATGAATAAAGGCTTCATTGAGTTCACGGCAATCTGCCTCCTCTATACCGACGACAACTTCAATCCCTGCTTCTGTTAACCGCTTAATGCCGCCCCCTGAAACCTGGGGATTGGGGTCAATCATACCTACTACTACTTTCGCCACACCTGCTGCAATTAAAGCTTCTGAACAGGGCGGTGTTCGCCCATAATGATTACAAGGTTCCAAATTGACATAAACAGTACCTCCCCTTGCCTGTTCACCAGCCTCGCGCAAGGCAAATACTTCGGCATGGGGTTGACCAGGGCCAGGATGAAACCCTTCCCCTACAATTTTACCGTCTCGGACAACCACAGCACCGACAATGGGATTAGGGGTTGTTAGTCCAAGGGCGCGGCGAGCAAGTTGAATGCACCGTTGCATCATCATGCGCTCAAAAGGCGTTCCTAGAGGAGAGCTTAGTGATAAATTTTGGTAATCAGGTTGGGCATCGACAGGAGATTTTTCCATCAGTTTGACGTTACTGCGCTACCCCTGAGTGTAATGAATTAGGGTATCAAATTTGTACTTGAGTAGATCAGGATCACAACAAGTTACACGATTGATATGATAGTCGCAACTATGGTAAATTTGATCCCGAACCCACTCAAAACACGCTTTAGCGATCGCCTTTGGCGCTGCCCTCCGGGCAATCGCAAAGCGGGTATGCTCTGAGCGGAGCATCGCCTCTTGGGTTTGATATTGCGAGGCAATTTTCTGGGCAAGCTCAGTAATTGTCTGGTCTTGCCAGTCAATAACTTCACTCGCTTGCAGATATTCTTCCATTTCCCTCCTAATTAAACACCTCTCCTAGCTGATGCTGCTTCCAAAGCAATTGGTAAAGACCATGAGTTTGTAGTAGTTCTCGGTGAGTACCAATTTGGACAATTTTACCAGCATCCATAACCAAGATACGGTCAGCAGTGGCAGCTGCAGAGAGTTGGTGAGAGATAAAAATCAAAGTTTTATTTTGAGAACCTGCCGAGAGGTTGTCTAAAATCTGGGTAGCTGTCTGATTGTCAAGACTAGAAAGGGCATCATCAAGAATCAGTATTGGTGCTTCTACTAGTAGCGCCCTTGCTAAAGAAGTACGCTGTCGTTGTCCCCCAGAAAGAGTAATTCCTCGCTCCCCCACAATTGTTTCATATTGCTTAGGAAACTTGAGGATTTCCGGGTGAATTTGTGCTTGCTTGGCAGCCAATTCAACTTCTAACTGTTCAGATAAGGGATCGCTATAGCGAATATTGTTCTTGACAGTAGTACTAAACAAGAAGCTTTCTTGGGGAACATAGGCAATTGCTTTACGTAAATCCTGCACCTGTAACTTGGTAATGTCACAGCCATCGAAAAACAGCTGATTGGCACCAATATCTAAAAGTCGAGGCAATGCATTGGCAAGAGTCGATTTGCCAGAACCAATTGGACCGACAATCGCCACCCTCTCACCAGCTTTAATAGTGAAATTCAGGTCTTTGAGTGCCGGATTTTGGCAACCAGGGTAAGTGTAAGTTAGATTAACAGCTTTGATCTCACCTTTAACTGGTACCGGTAGCTCGATTGCATCAGGGGCATCCTGAATTTGCGGGTTGGTTAAGAGAATTGATTCGATACGATCAATACTAACTTCACCCCGTTGATAGGTAGTAATGGTAAAACCTAGTAGCGCAGTAGGGTAAACTAGACGTTCTGCATAGAGAATCAGCGCCACAAAATCGCCAATATCCAGTTTGCCAGAAGTGATCGACCCAGGACCAAGGAAAAGTAAGATCAATATGCTGACAGAGGTAAGAGCTTCAATGACAGGAAATAGTGTATTCCGGGTTCTTGCCAAATTGAGGTTTGCCTTCAATAATTTGCTATTGAGGTGTCGAAATGCACCGCGTTCGTTGTCCTCCTGAGCATAGATTTTAATCAGGGAGATGCCACTCATATCTTCCTGAATTAGCTCACTCAGGTTCGAGAGTTCTTCCTGAACTGATTGCTGTTGAGAGCGCAGCTTCTTGCTGAACAACTGTACAGTAATTAGCATCAACGGGTAAACTGCCAGCGCACTCAGAGTTAACTGTAGATTGATCGCAATCATAATCGGCAGCGTCAAGCTGTAGGCAAATACTATATTTGCCAGACTCAAAACTGCAAACCCCAACAAACGCCGGATATTATCAAGATCGCTAGTGGCTCTGTTGATCAAATCACCTGCCGTATTTTTAGAGAAGTAAGAAGGCTCTAGCCTCAGCAGATGCTGAAAAATCTTTTGTTTGAGGTCAAATTCTACTCTACGTCCTATTCCAAAGATCAAGATGCGCGATGTTATCCGAATCACCCACATTAAAGAGGCGAGGATGAGGATGAATACAACCAAGTGCCAGATCTGATCAAAATTGAAGGCTGTACGCAGTTCATCAATACTATCCCTAATCAGCAGAGGGATGTAAACACCAAAAGCATTGACTATGAGTAAGGCTAGAATACCTAGCGCTGCCTGCCGCCAATAAGGGCGCAGGTAACCCACCAGTTTCTGTAGACGCGAGTTAACCATTAAACAAGTCTAACAGTTTTTGAAGTTTAGAGAAAATGCTGTTAGCTCTATACATAATGAGCATTTTTTCAAATTGGCAAGGTTGTGCAGGGGCTTATTACCTATCCTAACAGTTTAGAAATCAAGCAGATTTCTGTCAAATTTACTTTGATGAGCCTGATACTTTTCGTAAATTGGAAGGTGGCATTTTACTGTATTTTTGACTTGATTAACACTTAAGTTTTTAACTAATTTGAGATGTATTTTGAATTAATAAAAACTGTTTTTTAGTTTAATTAGAGATATGTTACAAAATATAAATTTGATTCCAATGGATGACATTCTTGTCAAGAAAAGCATAAATATTTAATCATTAAACTCTCGAAAAAACCTCAAAATGTAACATTTTTATCAGGATTAAGATTTAACCTTGTGTAACAATTTCAGGTGTTGTCGCGAATGATTAATCATCAAGTCTCTGGCAACATAACTGCGGTTTATCCGAACAAGTTGACAAGTCTATCAGCTCAAAAGTCGTGAATTTAAACTCACGATTAAGGTATTTATTTACAAGGACAGGAAATGATCAAATTCCTCGTAAACGTTCTAGTGTTTGTCTTAGATAATCTTTACAAGGATCGTTCTTATCCGCGATTTTATGTACTGGAGACGGTTGCTCGCGTTCCATACTTTGCCTATACTTCGGTGTTGCACTTTTATGAAACAGTGGGGCTATGGCGTAAATGCAACTGGCTCAAGGTTCATTTTGCCGAATCCTGGAATGAGATGCACCACCTTCTGATTATGGAGTCACTAGGCGGCAACGAATACTTGATTGACCGTTTCTTAGCTCATTTCTGCGCTACTTTATACTTCTGGATTCTGGTAGTTGTGTACGCAGTAGCGCCAATGGCTGCTTACCAATTTATGGAGGAAGTTGAATCCCATGCCTACCATACTTACGACAAATTTGTCAGACAGCATGGGGAAGAGCTAAAAACTCAGCCAGCACCGGAAGTTGCGCTCAAGTACTACGGCGAAGGCGATATCTATATGTTTGATGCCTTTCAAACAGCTCAAGCAATAGAGCTGCGACGTCCGACAATCAACAATCTCTATGATGTCTTCGTGGCGATTAGAGATGATGAACTCGAACATGTTAAAACTATGACGGCATGTCAGGAGCCAGGCACAGATTTGGATTTCAAGGGTACTAAAAGTCCCGAAAAAGAGCTTGTATAGAAATACTAGTAATTAGCTCTAGCGATTGAGTTCTCATCTACGAAAAGGGCGATTGATCACCACTACTTTGGTAGTGGGATCAATCGCCTTGCTGCTCTTGAATCAATGAACAGACAGGTCTGGGTTGCCAAAACTTACAAAGGTCCTGGGCTAGTCCAGCCTCGTAAGATGTAGTAAATCCTAATTAGAGTCTCTTCCCAAACTCTTGTAGTTACTCCCAGAGCTTCGACACCGGGTACAAAAGATTCTACTCGAATAGGTGGTAAGAAATTTGAACCTAGGAATGGTTGTGTGGTTACAGCAGTTTCTGATCTAGAAGCTAACTGAGGCCCTTGAAAATCAGTAGGTTGAGGAACAACGTTAAGACCAACATTAGCAAAAGTTAACCTGGAACGACGGCTACTTATACCGGAGGTGACAACAAAAATCCTGGTGTTAACTAGTCCTCGTTCCTCCAAAATTCTCTTTACCTGTTCAGCACTGCTGTGCATGTTAAGACTAAAGGGTTCAGGTACAATCCGGTCTTGGGGAACTCCCAATTGTGATAACAGTTGGGCAATATCATTAGCCTCAGCAACCTGGCTGCTATTTCCTTGCCAGGCTGGTCTGGGTCCGGCACTGACAATTACAATGGGGTTAGTACCTAAGGCTACCTGCTGTTGATAGATGCGGGCAGTATGAAGAATGCGATCGCCTTTATCAGTTAGTTGAACCTGCCTCTGACCGTCTGGTAAAAGTTTAGCCTGTGTAGTGTCCCGTCCCAGTAAGACAATTGCTCCTGCTGTTTGAGTTGTTGTTGCCCCAGGACTCTCTCGCTGAAGTTCTAACTGCCTTCGTTGTTCGGCGCTGAGGGCATCTATTTCGGCACTTTGAACCAACAGGTTAGAAACCAAAGGTGTACTTGAGAGCAGCAAAATCAGTAGTGCTGCCAAAATATAATTCTTAGATTTATCAAGACCCTGGCGCATGCTAATAGACAATAGCAAGATGCAAGCTCCTACTGGCGTCAAGGGAAAGGAGAGAACTCGCCATGCAGCTGAGACCAAGGGATCATCAGGGAAGAAAAACGCCAGCACAATGACTGCAAACAGAAACAAACCCCCAAGTAAGGTGAAGTATTGCTTTGGGATCAGCTTGGTCAGCAGATTGTAAAGAATGAATGTGATCAGCAGCCACAGCAGTATTTGAGTAAGTAGTAGAAACATTGTTAAGAAATTGTAAGTTATTGGTTGTTAGCTGTTTGGTTGTTAGTCCAACCCCATCAAAATAACAACTAAAAAATAACAGTTGACTTGCCCATCGCAGGAGTTGAATTACTTTAATATGAGGCATTATACCTGCCACTGGCAACAATAATTGCCTATAAAGCGATTTAGGTAAGCATGGAATCATACTGCCCCCGAATCGGAGGGATTGCCTAGCCATAACTTAAGCTCAGGGACTCTGTCAAGTTCCAATCCTCCAGTATTCCCCCCTTAGTAAGGGGGGAAGCCGATAGACAGGGGGTAAAATATAGTGCAGCTTCATAGAGATCAAGGTAATCAGCATGGGAAAAATATGCTACGACAACGAAAGTGCTTACAACTCATTAGGAGAGCGTTGATGCATTTTCCCAAGCGGTACTTTTTTCTGATGCCAATTACTGTTGCCATGAGCTTATTAATCGCTAGCTGCGGTGAGAGTAGGACTGCTCAGTGTGTCAAGATTAACAAGATCGCCGACGAGGCAGTAAGCGAAGTCAAATCCCATGCCAAAGGTGCTCAGGCAAAAGACCCCAAGGCGGCTCTCCAAGCAGCCGAGGCGATGGAAAAAGCCTCCCAAAAAATGGAGGCTGTAGAACTCCAGGACAAAAAGCTCAAATACTATCAGACTGGTTTTGTGAAAATGTATCGCGATACCAGCCAAGCTACACGGGATTTCATCGCCGCATACAAAAAGCAGGATCGAGAAGCAGCAGATCTTGCTAAGAACAATCTTCTCGAAGCTACTACTCCTGAAGAGCAATTACTGGCAGACTTTGATTCTTACTGCTCAGAGTAGTCTGTCAACTTTGAGATCAAGGATAGGATTTTTCTGCAACTCAACTACAGCAGTACTTGTGCAAATAATCTATCCCTCAAAACAATCTTGACGAAGCATTAGGGCAATGACTTGAAATCGAACAGGGCAAGACCCAAGCATGCTCTCTTAAGTGCATGAAAGCAAATCAAAGCCTAGTGCCTCACCTTGGGGTAAGCTCTTACTCTGAGAAGCATTCTGGGTAAATGTCGTTGAAATATGCCTTGGTTCATGAGTGGTTAACCCCCAAAGCCACTGGTGGCTCGGAACTAGTAGTTCAAGAAATTTTAAAGCACATTGATGCCGACCTTTATGCGCTAATTGATTTTGAATCAACAAATCCTCAGAGTTATCTGTTTGGCAGAAAGATTGGCACAACTTTCTTGCAAAACTTTCCTTTGGCAAGCAACGGCGTCCAGAAGTATCTGCCACTATTGCCCCTGGCGATTGAACAGCTTGATTTAAGTGAGTATGATGTCATTCTCTCCTCTGCCCATGCTGTTGCCAAAGGAGTCCTCACCAGTCCACAACAATTACACATCTGCTACTGCCATACACCCATGCGCTACGCCTGGGACTTGACTTTTGACTACCTGCGCAGTAGCTTTATGGGGCGCGCTCCTCAGGGCTTGCTCACACGTTATTTTCTGCATAAGTTGCGCCAGTGGGATGCGATTTCGGCAAATCGAGTAGACTACTTTCTTGCTAACTCTAAGCACACAGCACGCCGCATCTGGCGTTGCTACAGGCGTCAAGCAGAAGTAATTTACCCACCAGTCAATATTGAACGATTTCCCTTCCAAGCTCAAAAAGAAGACTTTTATTTGACAGTTTCCCGGCTAGTGAGTTATAAGCGAGTCAATTTGATTGTTGAAGCCTTCAATCAACTTGGACATCGGCTAGTAGTAATTGGTGATGGACCAGAATTGAAAACGCTCAGCAAACTGGCTCAAGCCAATGTGCAAATATTGGGCTTTCAGCCGAATTCCGTAGTTGAGCAGTATATGGCAAGAGCCAAAGCTTTTGTTTATGCTGCCTGTGAAGATTTTGGCATTGCTCTGGTAGAAGCCCAAGCCTGTGGTACACCTGTAATTGCCTATGGCGCAGGTGGTGCTCTCGAAACTATTCGGGAGTTTCGGCAACATCCCGATTGTGCAACAGGTCTATTTTTTAGAGACCAAACTTCAGAAGCCTTGAGGGAAGCAGTGAATTATTTTGAGTCTGTAAAAGGAGGGTTTAGTCCAGACACAAGCCGATTAAACGCAGCTAGATTCTCTCCAAAAATATTTAGCAAGCGTTACCTAGCTTTTCTAGAGCGATACTATCAAGAATACCAGTGTTGATTTTACCCGTGGAAATGTTCCCTAATGAACAAGTCTTCATCTAAGTCGAGGAAATATGATCAATTAGGAGAGGTGTTGTCACCAGGGAGTCCCTCGACGGTGCCCTGAGAGAAGGGAAGCAAAATTAATACCCAATCTAGTTGATTGACCTCTATAGGAGTTACGCACTGTACAAATCAGCCATAGTGTGTATCGCGTGATTCGGTCATTTCAAACGCTTCGACTAACCCTAATTTGCTTGCTGCTTTTGCTGCCTCAGGCACTATAAATGGCTGAAATAACCAAATCTCCTATAGTACTAATGTACGATGCGTAAGTCCTACTCTATTGAACATGTGATCATGAGCAAGCTGGGGAAGTTCTTGGCAGTAGAGGAGATAGAGAAAAAAAAGCTCACTCCTTGAAAAGGAGTGATAGAAGCGGGTTTGGTATCATGCTTGTCTCAACAACTTGTTGTTGTCAGAGGCTTATTCGCCATAGCCAGCCTCTTGTGGCTTTATGATCATGACGTGTGGTGTGTGAAGTGAAGGAGTAAGATGACTGCTCAAAGCCAACTTATCTCCGTCAAGATGTTGCAGGTGTTGGTGAAGCGAGGTTTTCAGTTACCTGCTTCGCGCAGCGGACAAATAGGTCTAGCTCGACATCGCTTAGACGGAAATTTAGCCAAGCGACTGTTTGATGTCATTTTTTCGCTATCAGTTCTGATTTTGTTGATGCCAATTTACCTGATCTTAGCAATGCTAATTGCTATTAGCTCCCCGGGACCAATTTTTTATATCCAGGAACGTGTGGGTAAAAATTATAAATCTTTTGGCTGCATGAAATTCCGAACTATGGTAAATAATGCCGACGAAATTTTGTTAGATATGATGGCAACATCACCTACTCTGCGTCAGGAATTTGAGGAGAATTTTAAACTGAAACAAGACCCTCGAATTACCTGGATTGGAAGATTCTTGCGGCTCACTAGCCTTGATGAATTTCCTCAATTTTGGAATGTTTTGAAGGGAGATATGAGTGTTGTTGGACCGAGACCTTTAGTGCCAGAAGAAATCCACAAGTATGGGCGTCACATGGATAAAGTATTGACGATTAGACCTGGTATTACTGGTTTATGGCAAGTTTCAGGGCGTAATGATATACCTTATAACCGTCGCGTACAAATGGATGTTTACTACGTAAATTACAGAAGTTTTTGGCTCGATATATTACTAGTTGTGAAAACAATTGGTGTGATTATCTTTCCCCAAAATAATGGTGCGTACTAAATGGACATAGGCAATACAGTTTAATTATCTGTGGTTGATGGGATGCTTAGGAAGCTTGAAGAAGGACTTCAGAATACAGAAGTTCTCCGGCTGCGCCCCAGGAATTCAGTTGGGCAGTTAGATGGGGAGATTGGATCCCACCTAACTGTAAACGCTTTTGCAGGGGCAGGGATTCTAACCCACAGATGTCGTTACTCCGAATTGAGCAATTCTTAATTCTGAACTCCTGTAACTCCTTTTTTGTTGAACTCCTCGGTGAAGCCTCGAAAGGTTCTCCCATCACGGGGCTTGTATCCTCAATGCCTAAGTGAAAAGGAAATCCTTGGAGCCTTCCAAAGTTCAAGCCTTGGTCAATGTCTCTCATTTCCCCATCATGCTCTCTAACACTGAGCTGTTAGTAGGTAAGAAGATCGACAACAGGAGGACAATCTAGAGGTAAGGGACAAGAAAGCAAAGATTATGCCTATTCAACTAAAGCCATTACTAAAATTTTAGGTTAGTTTAGGTATTGATTAACCTACACCCCAGGCAATACTCGTGGGATTTGTCCTTTAATTTGCATCTATCGTAAGTTCACCTATTCGTTACAGGAAGATTTAAGCATGACGCTACGCAAGCGAGCACTAATCACTGGAGTTACTGGTCAAGATGGCTCTTACCTCAGTGAGTTGCTACTGGAAAAAGACTATGAAGTTCACGGTATTATTCGTAGAACTTCTACTTTCAATACGGATCGCATTGATCACATCTATGAGGATCGTCACAAGGAAGGAGCTAAATTTTTCCTCCACTACGGTGACTTGACTGATGGTGTGACTTTGCGCCGCATCCTAGAGGAAGTCAGACCAAAAGAAATTTATAACTTAGGCGCTCAATCCCATGTGCGCGTAAGTTTTGACTCACCAGAGTACACTGTTGATTCTGTAGCTATGGGCACGCTACGTCTGCTCGAAGCAATACGAGACTATGTTCACCGCACTGGTATTGATGTGCGTTTCTATCAGGCTGGTTCTTCTGAGATGTTTGGTAAGGTGCTAGAAGTACCGCAGAAGGAAACGACACCTTTCTATCCTCGCAGTCCCTATTCTTGTGCCAAAGTCTATGCCCATTGGCAGACAGTCAATCATCGCGAATCCTATGGTATCTTTGCCTGCAATGGCATACTTTTTAACCATGAATCGCCCCGCCGTGGCGAAACCTTCGTAACTCGCAAGATTACTAGGGCACTTGCTAGGATTATGGCTGGCAAGCAGAAAAAACTCTACCTCGGTAATCTTGATGCTAAAAGAGATTGGGGTTACGCCAAGGACTATGTCAAAGCAATGTGGATGATGCTACAGCAAGACGAACCAGATGATTACGTCATTGCCATGGGCGAAACTCACTCAATTCGAGAATTTTTGGATATTGCCTTTAATTACGTCAATCTTGATTGGCATGATTTTGTGGAGTTTGATCCCCGTTATCTGCGCCCTGCAGAAGTCGATTTATTGATTGGCGATCCCAGTAAAGCCAAGAATAAGCTTGGTTGGGAACCTTCTGTGAGTTTTGAGGAACTAGTGAAATTAATGGTGGATGCAGACTTGCAAGCTGTCGGGCTATCTTCGCCTAACGGCAATGGGCAGCAATCCTCAGATAAAGTTTTTCTTCCTGTTCGCGGCACTACAGTTGATTGACTTTAGTAAACACAATCATTGAAAGGGTGGGGGAAACCTAAATAAATCTAATTCTTTGCATTTATTCAAAGTCGATTATGATCCGTGATTTCCATCTCCCCATTAGGTTGTGTTTTACTGAGGACAGTTGGCGATTAGTTCATGAGTGCAATGTAAATAGCTAATCGCTAGATAAGCTCTGGTCTGGCTCTTCAGTCTTATCAACAAGTACTCGATAACTAACAATCATACAACCTCAATCAGGGAAAGCAGATTAAGGGGTAATTTGTGACGTAGCAATTAATGGTAAAAGTCTGATGAACAAAGAATCAAAAATCTACGTAGCGGGACATAGAGGATTAGTTGGCAGTGCTATCGTCAAAATTTTACGTGCCAACGGATATAACAATCTCTTACTAAAGACGAGTAAAGAACTCGACTTGAGAAAGCAGACAGAAGTTGAAGCTTTCTTTGCTCAAGAACGTCCAGATTATGTTTTCCTGGCAGCAGCAAAAGTAGGCGGCATCAACGCCAATAATATTTACCGCGCTGAATTTCTCTATGACAACCTCATGATTGAGGCAAATATCATTAACAGCGCGTATTTACACAAAGTTGAAAAACTTCTGTTTCTTGGCTCTTCTTGTATCTATCCTAAATTGTGTCCACAGCCTATGAAAGAAGACTATTTGCTCACAGGCTTTCTAGAACCAACAAATGAACCCTATGCCATTGCTAAAATTACAGGAATTAAACTCTGCGAAAATTATTGTCGTCAGTATGGCGTGAATTTTATTTCCGCCATGCCAACAAATCTCTACGGCCCCCAAGATAATTTTGATTTAGCTAACTCCCATGTACTACCTGCATTAATCAGGAAATTCCATGAAGCTAAAATCTCCAACTCAAAACACGTTGAAGTCTGGGGGACTGGCTCAGCTCTAAGAGAATTTTTATACGCTGACGATTTAGCGAAAGCATTAGTTTTCTTGATGGAAAATTATAACGATATAGAATTTATTAATGTGGGCACAGGTCAGGAAGTTGCTATAAAGGAACTTGCCTTGATTATCAAAGCAGTCGTCGGTTATGAAGGTGAGTTGAAATTCGACACATCTAAACCGGATGGAACACCTCGTAAGTTGTTAGATACATCCAAATTAAACGCCCTTGGTTGGCAAGCCGAAACTTCTTTAAAGGAAGGTATTGAAATTACTTACAAATGGTTCTTAGATAACTATAGTGATATCAGAGGCAAGTAAAGTTATTTTTCAACAGGTAAGAGGGAGGAATTTCTATAAGTAATAAGTAATAAGTAATAAGTAACAAGAGGTGTATTTATTACTTATTACTAGGACTTCAGCCGCGAAACTAAAAATGAATGTTTTAGCGTCTGGCTAACAGGGAATTTATTAACAGAGGATTACAGCCTTTTGAAATGTCTGAGTGGGTAAGTCCTAATTATTTGAAATTCATTACTTAAAAAGTATTTGTAGCAAACCTTTAGGTAATCGAGATTACTTGGGAATGAGTAAATCAGAGTTAAGGCGATTACTACTCAAACAACGCCAGTCAATGTCATCTGAACATTGGCACTACAAGAGTGAGTGCCTTACCAAGCACTTGCGCTCCTCACCTCTATTTACTCAAGCGCAGACTGTTCTTGCCTATTTTAGCTTTAGAAAAGAACCAGATTTAAGCACTATGTTTGCCGATACTGAACGCCGATGGGGATTTCCTCGCTGCATTGACAAATCCCTGTGTTGGCATAGCTGGAAGCCTGGTGAAGCCCTGCAAAAAGGAAAATATGGCATTTTTGAACCCTATCCAGATGCTCCCACTATAAAGCCATCTGAAGTAGACTTAATTATTGTACCTGCTGTTGCTTGTGACCAGCGCGGATATAGACTTGGCTACGGTGGGGGTTTCTACGACCGTATGCTTAGTTCATCTGAGTGGGAGTCTAAACCGACAATTGGGATTATTTTTGAACAAGCCTATCTTTCCCAACTACCCATTGATGATTGGGATAAATCTTTGCACGCTGTTTGTACAGAGGCCCGATTCAACCTCGCTGTACTTGGAAAGCAGGAGATTCCAAGGCAGCAGCACCTTTCCCACGAATAGAATTCAGATGCTTTCAATTCTATAGAATCAACTAAGTTGTCGCCCATTTAAGTTGTATCTTGGAAAAGAAAACGCAGAAGGCAGAAGGCACTGATAATCAGTCTATGCTTACAAAAATTAAAGATTTAGCCCAAGCACTAGCGCCACGCTTAATTGAAATTCGACGTCACATTCACTCTCACCCAGAATTGAGTGGTCAAGAATGCCAAACAGCCGCCTACATTGCTGGGGTACTCTCCTCCTGCGGTCTTATTGTACAAGAAGCTGTAGGTAAAACTGGCGTCATTGGAGAACTAGTTGGCGGCACAGACGAACGGTTAGTGGCACTACGCACTGATATGGACGCCCTACCAATCAGCGAACTTACCAATCTTGAATTTGCCTCCCGCCATCCTGGAGTAATGCACGCTTGTGGTCACGACGTTCACTCCACCTTGGGTCTAGGCACTGCTATGGTACTATCTCAGTTGGGGGAAGCATTGCCTGGAAATGTACGCTTTTTATTCCAACCAGCAGAGGAGATTGCCGAAGGTGCCAGTTGGATGGTGCAAGCTGGGGCAATGAATGATGTCACTGCGGTCTTTGGGGTTCATGTTTTCCCCTCCATTAGAGCAGGTTCAGTGGGCATCCGCTATGGCGCGCTGACGGCGGCAGCAGATGATTTGGAAATAATTATCATCGGAGAATCTGGTCATGGAGCTCGTCCCCATGAGGCGATAGATGCCATTTGGATTGCTTCTCAAGTCATTACAACCCTACAGCAGGCAATTAGCCGCACTCATAATCCTTTACGACCAATTGTATTGACAATTGGGCAAATTAGTGGCGGTCGTGCTCCGAATGTAATTGCAGACCAAGTGCGAATGACTGGGACTGTGCGTACGCTTCACCCAGAAACTCATGCTAGTCTACCAGAATGGATTGAAAAGATTGTGTCGCATGTTTGCAACACTTACGGTGCTAGCTATGAAATGAATTACCGGAGGGGAGTGCCTTCAGTACAAAATGATTTAGCGCTGACTCAGTTATTAGAGGAGTCAGCTAAACAAGCCTGGGGTAATGAGCGCATTCAAATTTTACAGGAACCATCTCTAGGAGCTGAAGATTTCTCTGTATATTTAGAAAATACTCCCGGTACCATGTTTCGCCTCGGCGTCGGGTTCAAGGATAAACTCAATTACCCACTACATCACCCGCAATTTGACGTTGAGGAATCAGCAATTGTGACTGGCGTGGTTACGCTTGCCTATACGATCTATCAATACTGGCAGCATGGTAGTTGACATCTATAGCGCTACGCGCTGGTGTATTTACAAATCACAAATCGATGCTTGATTATCAATGGCTTAGAACATTTGTATTGCACATAACCGAGAGCGAACTGCTATACCCAAAACATCTTCTCCTTCAATTAAAGCTTCAAAATAACTCTAGCAATGTTGAAATAGATCAGCACACCTAGGACATCTACTGCAGTAGTGATAAAAGGTGCTGACATGAGGGCAGGATCAAAACCAATAGAGCGAAACAGAAAAGGTAGTGCTGAACCGGCAATAGATGCCAAAATCGCGATCGCAATTAAACTTAATCCTACTGAGAGGGCGATGAAAAAGCTATACATTGAGAAAGGTGCAAGAAAATTCCCATCCTGTACCAAGATGTAAGCCCATAAAGTTGCTACTACTCCCAGAATCGTTCCTAGAAGCGCTCCTGCCCTAGCTTCTCTAAAGACTACTTGACCTACGCCTAAATCCTTAAGTTCATCAGTATTTAAGCCGCGAATCACTACTGTAGAAGACTGAGCGCCAACATTACCACCGGTACCAGTGAGTAAAGGGATAAAGGCTGCTAGAGCCACAACTCGCTGCAAGAGTACCTCTTGAGAGCTAATAATTGTGGCAGTAACACTATTTGTTAATAACAGCACGAATAGCCAGACAACCCTTTTGCGAGCAACTGTTAATAAATCTGTTTGAAAATAATTGTCCCCTCCAGACTGCACACCACCGCCCAAGGCATAAATATCCTCTGTGGTTTCCTCCTCCAAGATGTCAATCACATCATCAACTGTCACAATACCAACTAAACGTTGCTCCCTGTCAACAATCGGCACCGCCAAAAAGTCGTAACGTTGGATTAACCTTGCTACTTCCTCTTGATCTGTTCCTGTGTGTACATAAACGACATCGCGAGTCATAATTTCCCCCAAGGTTCTCTCGGGGGAGGAAATAACCAAATCACGCAAGGATACAATCCCAGTTAGGCGTCTAGCGGCATCAGTAACATAGAGGTAATAAATCATCTCCGTAGCTTTGGCTAAAGAACGAATCCGTTCTAGGGTTTCGCCAATAGTCACAGTTTCTTTGAGGGAGATATATTCGGGCGTCATGATTCGCCCAGCTGTATCCGGTTCGTAACCCAATAATTGGGCTGTAGCTTGGCGCTCTTTGGGGCTAAGTTGTTCAAGTAAACGCCGGACTACTTTTGCTGGTAATTCATCGAATAGACGTACCCTGTCATCAGGCGACATCTTGTCTACGATATCAATAACCTCTTGGCGCTTGAACTCCTCAATTAGCGATTGTTGGACACTGGAGTCTAAATACTCATAAACTTCAATTGCCTCGGCTTTGGAAAGTAAGCGGAAAGCAATCACCTGCATAGCTTCTGGTAGCCCTTCAATTGCTTCAGCTATATCTACTGGCTGTACTGGCACCAGTAGCGCTTTCGCCCCTTCTAGGTTGTTTTGCTCAAGCAACATCTGCAGCTGGGTACGAACCAACTGCCGTAATTCACTGCGTGAGATTGTCTGGAGGGGAATTTTGTTTTCAGTCAAGGCAAGCCCTCCTTGTGAGTTTTAGGTTAAGTGTTGCATTCAGTCTAAAGGGTTGTGAGGTTCATCCAATCCTATTTTCCTAAGCCAGCGAGAATGACACCCAACTCAACACTGATGACTCCAAGGGTGGCACTGCCTGCCCAGTACACAATAGCGGCAGTAAGATTACCTGCATGCTTGAGAATAAAAGTTTCTAAACCATAAGTTGAGAAAGTTGTGTAGGCACCCAAAAAGCCAGTAGTCACCATCAAAGTCACTTCCCTAGGAATCGTTGCCACTCGTTCTAAGGCAAAAGTGACAAAAAAGCCCATGGCAAAACAGCCGCTGAGATTAATAATCAAGGTGCTATAAGGAAAAGTGGTGCCGAAGCGTTGAGTAAACCACAATGTTAAATAGTAGCGACACAAAGCACCTGCGATCGCCCCTAAGCAAACTGCAACGGGATGGCGGAAACTTGGGTCTTGCAGCATTAACAACAGAGTAGATCTGAGCCCATGCTAACTATATCACCAGATGAATCTACCACAGAGTGCTTGACAGGATCGCTGCTTTTGGGCTTCTGTGTCCTGCTTTCAGTTTATGCTTTGACCCAGTAGCGCAACCAACCCTCACTTTATAATTGACCCACTCTAAAATCTTCAAAAACAGATAACTTTCGATGCACAATGAAGCAAAACCCTATTCAAATTTTTCTGTTTATGGATATGCTTCTCAGACATGGAAAACCTGATCCTCTCGGAGCCACTTGGGATAGTGAGGGGACAAACTTTGCTTTATTTTCAGAAAACGCGACGGGTGTTGAACTGTGCTTGTTCGACGAACGGGAGCAGGAGATACGTTTGCCTCTGACACAGGTAGAGAACTATGTCTGGCATGGTTATGTACCAGGAATTAAACCAGGACAGAAATATGGATTCCGGGTTCATGGCGTTTACGAACCTGAGCAGGGGTACCGCTTCAATCCGTCCAAACTCTTACTTGACCCCTATGCAAAGGCGATCTCCGGTGATGTCAGCCATGCACCAGAACTATTCGGCTATCTGTGGGATGCACCAGAGGATGAAAGAGACCTAAGCAAATCTGAGACAGACAATTCTCATCTGATTCCTAAGGCGGTTGTTGTCGACGAGTCCTTCCATTGGGAAGGTGATCACCTGCTGCAACTGCCTTGGTGTGACACGGTGATCTATGAAACCCACGTTAAGGGCTTTACCCAGTTACACCCAGACATTCCAGAAAACCTGCGCGGCACTTATGCTGGACTTGCCCATCCTGCTGCGATCGCTCATCTCCAGTCACTTGGGATTACGGCAGTTGAACTGCTCCCAGTCCATCACTTCCATGCCAATCCGCGACATTTGGCTGGAAAAGGATTGCGCAACTACTGGGGTTATGATCCCATAGGTTATGGATCACCCTATTCTGGCTACAGCGCCAGTGGCATTCTGGGAGAACAGGTTATAGAGTTCAAGCAGATGGTGAAAAGCCTCCATGCTGCTGGAATTGAGGTAATTTTGGATGTGGTATACAACCACACAGGAGAAGGCGATCACTTAGGTCCGATGCTCTCGTTTCGAGGCATCGATAATGCTGTGTATTATCGATTGGTTGAGGAGGATCCCCGTTACTATATTGGGAATTATACTGGCTGTGGTAATTGCCTCAATACGCTCCATCCGCAAGTGCTGAAGTTGATTATGGATAGCCTGCGCTATTGGGTAGAACAGATGCATGTGGATGGTTTTCGGTTTGATGTGGCTGCAACTCTAGCAAGGGGCGAGTTAATCGAGGTCGAAATTTGGAGAGGTTCTAACCGGCGTACAGTTAAGGTTTTAGACCGGGAATTTGATCCTTGGCAATCATTCTTTACTATTCTTCATCAAGACCCGGTGCTCTCTCAAGTGAAGCTGATTGCTGAAGCCTGGGATTCGGGAGAAGGGGGGTATCAGGTAGGAAACTTTCCTCTGTTGTGGTCGGAATGGAATGATAAGTATCGAGATAGGATGCGAGATTTCTGGCGGGGTGAAGACATCACGCTCGAGGAGTTTGCCAACCGCTTTACAGGCAGTCCTGATTTGTACAAGAGCATGGGTCGCCTTTCTCGTGCCAGTATCAACCACATTACCTGTCATGATGGCTTCACGCTGAATGATTTAGTTAGTTATAACCAGAAGCACAATCAAGATAACCAGGAGGAAAGTGGAGGCAATCACAACTACTCCTGGAATTGTGGTGTAGAAGGGGAGACTGATGAGCCAGAGGTATTGCAGTTACGAGAAAGACAGAAGCGTAATTTCCTCACGACTTTGATGCTATCGCAAGGGGTTCCCATGTTGTTGGGGGGAGACGAGATGGGGCGATCGCAACAGGGCAATAACAATCCTTATTGTCAGGATAATCAGATTTCCTGGTTTGATTGGGATTTAACGGAGGAGAATGCAGCCCTGTTAGACTTTGCCCGCCAACTGATTGAGTTTCGGCGTCAGCATCCGGTGTTTCGGCAGCGTGATTGGGTTGAACAGGGTTTGGATCGAGGGGATATTCGCTGGTTTAATCCTGATGGCAGCGAGGTTTCTGAGGGGCAGTGGCAGGACAATATTAGTGCAATCAGTCTTGCTTTGAGCAGCGAGGGAGGCTATACATCCAAGGGTCAGGAGGAAAGCATAATTGAGGATAGGTTTCTGTTGTGCTTCAATGCCAGTGATGAAGAGGTTGAGTTTCGCTGTCCTAGGGGGTTAGAGGAGAAAAAATGGAGAGTTGTGATAGATACGACTGAACCACGGTTTGTTGAGGAGGAGCGCTTTTACTGGGGGAGTGAAGTGTTAGTGGTGAGGGATAGATCTCTAGTTGTGCTGATCTGTTGAAATATCAGTCAGGATTGTCGATTGCTTGATCTGCATCCTCACCGAGGTTTAGAAGCAATTTCTGTAGACTCGCTAGAATCATACAATTCCCAAATAGTGACACAACTTACTTCTTGATTTGATCCTCGACTTGAGCTAAGAAATGAAAATTTTATAGGATCTAATTTGGAAAACAGGAACTTGGTAAGGCCAAACCTTGACAATAGGCTGCGTATGGGGTTTATTAAATCTCCAACCCTAAGCTTCTTATCTTCTCTTGATCTAGCCTCCTTCTCATCGCCTCCTGCTGCAAGCCTGTTGCCATCTGGGCTGAAAGATACTGCATTGACCTTTCCTCCAAATTGAAGAGGTTCAATAAGGAGATTACCGTTAAGATCCCACAACCTGACTGTCTTGTCTTTACTTCCACTTGCAATTATCTGGCTATTAGGACTAAAGGTAACTGTTCTTATAGCTTCCTCATGCCCAGTCAAAGTTTTCGGGGTGTAATCGCACTGCTCTGAATTCTTTAGCTGCTCTAAATCCCATAATTTGATAGTAGGCTTGTTTTTTTGATTAAGATCCAACGAGTAATCGTCTTCAGATGAAGCTAACCATTTACCATCTGGGCTGAAAGCTACTGATAAAACTCCAAACTTATGTTCTTTAAGAGTTTTTAATTTCTTGCCAATCGATTTATTAACCGATTTCTCTAAGTTCCAGAGTATGACGGTACAATCGTGGCTACCAGACGCCAACCACTTACCATCTGGACTAATGGCTACAGAGGACACTTCTTTTTCATGTCCCTCAAGGACAGTACTAAACTGATGACCAACTAATGCTTCACGGAATGCCTCATCAATTTGAGACAGTTCTAAGTTATGCCCCTGCTTTCTGAAGAGATATGCTTGTCGAGCTAATAAAGCACCTAGTTCTGCTTGTTTATGCCTACTTTGATCTCGTGAAATTAAGGGCAATTCTTGAATTTTTTGCCGATTTTGAGAATGTTGATGATACCAGTTGTGAATCCCAGGTGCGAGAATTTCCAAAAATATTTCATATCGTATTTCATCTTGATATTTTTCAGATGCCCTAACAGGACGCAAGATACGATAACTCCAACCTGTAAGTTTTAAAAGTAATTCGTCAAGCTTTGTTTTGTCTACTCTGGTGTATTCTGCTAAATCGCGGATAGAATAACTCCTTTTTTCATGGGAAGGAGTTACTAGATATTGAAAAATCCTCTCTGCATCATCTTGCTCAGGCACAGTTAATGAATCCATCCTATCGTTAAGATATGTGCTAAGCACTCCTTGTCTGCCCTTTAATTTTTCTCTAAAAGTGTTTACGGTGAGACAACTTGAGTCAGATCTCATCTCTTCGCGCCAAAGAGTGGTCATAATTATCTGTAAATAAGGAGCAGCAACTCCTCTCTGATTCCCATCATCTTTACCATTGCGAAAAACACCTAATATCCTCTCGACCAATCCATCTCCTATGTGTACAGGTTTAACATCTGACAAATTATCCTTTAGCAAATTTTGTCGATATTTTCTAACCAAGTTATTATATTGATCAACAGGTTTCTCAATTGCTTCCCTCGCTGATTTTAGATCAAGATTCTTAATAGGAATTTCAATGACGTTTATACTAGAGCGAATATCCTCCAGGAAAGGAACGATTTTAAAGTACTCTGAGCTAGTAATAGCAATTATGAAATTCACTCTGCCACTATGGCACGACTTCACTGCATTGGCAAATTCTTGAATAAAGGCTCTATCGGTGTTAATGTTATCCTCTTTATGGCTTCTAAAATAATTA
The DNA here is from genome assembly GCA_010692645.1 of Symploca sp. SIO2E9. Classification (GTDB taxonomy): domain Bacteria; phylum Cyanobacteriota; class Cyanobacteriia; order Cyanobacteriales; family Coleofasciculaceae; genus SIO3C6. Next base: position 1,518 of record JAAHGS010000018.1, on the reverse strand, counting down.
CTAAACTGATCAAGAATCAAACATAAATAACTATCGATTTTAGATTTTATAAGTACTCCTTCCCAGAAATTCAGCACCTCAATCAGTGAGGAAGACAGAGACATGGCATTGTCTTGATCATGATCTAAGAATCTATTAATAAGCTTTGTATTTATTTTAGAGAGCAATTTTTCTAAAACATTACCCTCCCATTTATCAAAATATATAGAAATCGTTCTTTTACGCGAGTCAATATTAAGTTCTTTGATAACTCCTGCCTTAAGAATTGAAGACTTACCTACCCCAGTAGGACCATAAACTATTGATATGGTCTTAGGAAGAAGAGAATCAAGAATTTCCTGTACTTCCTCATCACGTCCAAAGAAAATATCTGCATCTTCTTCATCGTATGAATCTAGTCCTTTATAAGGCATTTTTGGGATAATAGAGTCTTCAATTTTCATAGTAATATCTCCAATTTTCTAACTATTATTCAAGTGTTTATTAAGCTCTAAAATAAAATCTCCAGGAGACATAGAAATAGGTTGAGCTTTATATTCACGTATCCATATATTCTCGTCGTCGTCTGGAAAATTTTCCTGCACAGTCCACCATTTAGTATTCGATTCATTGTGTCTTCCCGAGCAAAAAAGTTTAATAATTGTTCTAGTTTTTGTGTTGTTCAAGCTGTATCCTAAGAATAGAATATTTCCAAGAAATAATTCTTGTTTAAAGCAGTTTGGCAACCTATCGCTAACTCTTTCAAAAGTAATTTTAAATACCTGATCTTCCGTAAAAATACCATTACATAATTTTAGAATAGTAGGATACTTCCTCAACAAAAGATGCTTTTTGTCATTTGCTGGATGCCGATACCTCGAATTATTAATTACCTCTCCATTTCTTTCAGGAGGATAAGTACTACAGGGAAGATGATGTTGATATTTCCCAGNTCCCTGTTCCCTATCCCCTAGCGCGTAGAGCTATAATATTACACTGCATCGAACTTAAGAGAAACAAAACAAAAAACGCCCCCCAATAAAATTGGAGAGCGTTTAAATTAAATAACTAAAGCTAACTCAAGAATTAACCGTTGATAGAAGGAGCTTCTACAGCAGCTAAATCTAATGGGAAGTTGTGAGCGTTACGCTCGTGCATTACTTCCATTCCTAAGTTGGCACGGTTGATTACATCTGCCCAAGTATTTACCACACGACCGCTAGAATCGATGATGGACTGGTTGAAGTTAAAACCATTCAAGTTGAAGGCCATTGTGGATACACCTAGAGCGGTGAACCAAATTCCTACTACTGGCCATGCTCCTAAGAAGAAGTGTAAGGAACGGCTGTTGTTGAATGATGCATATTGGAAGATTAAACGACCGAAGTAGCCGTGAGCGGCAACGATGTTGTAGGTTTCTTCTTCTTGACCGAATTTGTAACCGTAGTTCTGAGACTCAGTTTCTGTTGTTTCACGAACTAAGCTAGAAGTTACCAAAGAACCGTGCATTGCACTGAACAATGAACCACCGAATACACA